>JAPULF010000051.1 GCA_027295245.1 Planctomycetota bacterium | reverse complement strand
GACGGGTGCCGGTCGGGCTCGAGCTTCGCCAGCATGTCCGGGTCCCTGGGGACCAGGACGGTGCAGATGCCGTCCTTGGCCACGTCGAGGGCCAGGGCATGCGGACCGGCCGTGGAAAGCTGCCGGGCCAAATCGTCTTCGTTCGTCGGGCGGGGGACTTGGGTTGCCTTGAAGGCGTCGTGCAGGGCCGCAGTCAGGTCGGCCGTGGTGAGTCGCGGCAGGTCGGCCACCGTCCGAAAGTAGGGTCGTATGGTCGCGCCTGGGTCTTCCATCCCTGTAAGGGCGGTGAGCACGAAGTTTTGCGGATCGTCCGGATCGGACTCACCTTCCTGTTCATTGTCGCGGAACTGCCGGAAATTGAGCGCGGTCGAGTAACGGTGATGTCCATCGGCGATGTAGATTGGCAGTTCGCCGAGCTTTTCCTGAATTTCGGTGACGGTGAGACTATCCGTCACGACCCAGACCTTGTTCAGCACGCCGTCCATCATGGCCGAGTGGTCCGGTTCGTCTTCGATCGCCCCGTCGAGGATCCCGGCGACTTCATTCTCGGCGTCGGGGTAGAGGGCGAAGATCGGGCTGAGATTGCAGCGGGTGGCCTGGGTCAGCTTGAGCCGGTCCTCCTTGGGGCCGCCGAAGGTTTGCTCGTGGGCGAAGACGCGACCCTTGCCGAGCGGTTCCAGTCGGAGGCGGGCGAAGAACATCTTTCGCGTCAGGGTCTGGCCTGCAAGGGTATAGGTCTGGTGATAGACGTAAAGGGCCGGCTCCGGGTCGCGAACAAGTCGATGGGTGTCGATCCAACTGACCAATTCGCCCGCGGCCCGTTCGTAGGCTTCATCCGGGCCGGCCGTTTTGGGCGGCAGGTGCGGCAGGTCGATTGAGACGATATTCTGTTCGTGTTTGGAAATAAGATCGGCTTTATCTTTTTTTGTCAGGACATCGTAGGGGGGGGCGATCAGATCGCTCAGGTCGCTCTGGCTGTAACGAAACGCTTGAAATGGTTGGATTTCGGCCATAAATGCGTATCGACGTCCCCTTTGCACCCCATCCGCGATCCGGCGGGGCACGTATAATGGGGTGGGGCACGGCGAATGTCCATAGCGGGCTGGAAAGCGGGATCTTGTTGACTTTGGGAGCGGCGCGGGCGATAATACCATACCAGCAGTAATGTCGGACCAGGGTTGTCCTGCGCCGGCAGGCCATGCAACCGATGGGGCGCTCCTCCGCTCCAGGCGACCACGAGAACCCGGAATGAAGCGATACCGATGCCCGGAAATCGCCCAACTGGCACATGAGCTGACGATGTCGCCGGTTCGTCATCGCCTTCGGCAGGTTGCGGGGGCGGCCCGCGTCATCGAGTTGGTTGAACCCGAAAACGACTATCCGTACCCATTCGTCTGTTTTCATATCACCGGATATCGATCTCGACAGAACGCCGATGAGGCCGTTCTAAGCGGCAAGTCCATTCTGTCGGATCTGGCTCAGTTGATGGACGCGTTGACGGTGAAGAGCCCGCTTCCGGTTGAGTCTGCTTCGGGCGGGTTGTTCGACGCGGAAGCGCTTTCCAAGCGATTCAACGTTTCCAAGAAGACGATTTCCCGATGGCGGTTGCGGGGCCTGGCCGGATGCACGTATTCGTTCGGCGACGACAAGGACCGCCTGGCGTTTTCGAGTCGGTCGGTCGAGTTGTTCGTGTCTCGCAATCTCGAACTGGTTTTGCGCGGGGCGTCGTTCCAGTTGATGAATCTGGCCGAGAAGGCCCGAATCGTGGTCCGGGCGCGAGAACTCGTGGCGTCGGAGCGTTGTTCGCTGCACGCGGCGACCTTGCGGCTGGCCGAAGAGACGGGTCGTGCGATTGAAACGATTCGCTATACGCTTCGTCGGTTCGACCGCGAGAATCCGGAACAAGCGCTGTTCGACAAGATCGAACAGGCCCAGGAAATCGACGAAAAAACGGTTATCTATCAGGCCTACGTAGCGGGCGATTCGGTCGGTGCGCTGGCGACGCGGTTCGGTAAGCGGCCGGCGGAAATCCGGCGCATGCTGACCCTGGTCCGTGCGACCGAGCTGGCCGAAGGGCCGATTTCCTATATCTACAACGAATTGTTCGATGCTCTGGGGGTCGAACCGAAGATTTTCGCTGAGCCGGTGGCGGCCACGGACGATGAAGTCCCGGACGACGTGAAGCTGACTCGGATACCGAATGGGGTGCCGCCCTATTTGCGGGATCTGTATCGAACGAGTCTTCTTTCGCGAGAGGAAGAGGCGAGTCTTTTCCGCCGAATGAACTTTGTCCTGCACAAGGCCGAGGTCGCCCGCAAGAGGCTCTCGGCGGACGTGGAGCGTGTCGGGCCCGCCGAGATCGCCGAGATCGACGCGTGGGTCCAACAGGCGGGCGAGATCAAGAACCGGATCATTCAGTCGAATCTCAGGCTGGTGGTCAGCATTGCGAAGCGGCACATTCACGGTCGCCCGTCGGCCAATCTGTTCGAGCTGGTCAGCGACGGAAACATCGCATTGATGCGGGCGGCCGAGAAGTTCGACTACGCCCGCGGATTCAGGTTCAGCACGTATGCGTCGTGGGCGATCACGCGCCACTTTGCCCGGACGATTCCGGAGGAGATTCAGCAACAGGATCGGTTCCAGACCGGTTGCGAGGAACTGTTTACGATTACCGGGGATCAGCGCGGGGTCGAGGAGGCCGAGGCCTCCGTGGAACAGGCGCGCGATGCGATTGCCGGCGTGCTCAAGTCTCTCGACCCGCGCGAGCGGGTGATCGTTCAAGGGCACTTCGGCTTGTCGAGCGGCCGGACCCAGACCCTGGACGAGATCGGCCGCCAACTCGGAATCAGCAAAGAGCGCGTGCGTCAGATTGAGCAACGGGCGCTACGAAAAATGCGAAGCGCGATGGGTGAGCGCGGCGCCGAGCTGCTCGCAGGCTAGCAGGGGTTTTTCGGGGTACACGTCGCACCTCCTCACCTTTTTTCTTAACATCTCTATCGATCGATCGTCCTATTGTGGAACGCCCAGGACCGGCTGTCGCGGTGCGCTGAGGCGGTCGACGGGGTGATTCGGAGGACCGGGCATGATTTTGGCGACGAACCAGACCCTGCTGATATGTTTCGTGCTGATCGGGGTTCAGGACGGGGGTTCCACGACGCGTCCGGATGACGGGCGTTCGGCAGTCACGGGGTCCGCCGTGAAGACGAGCGGCGTGGGTATCCACGCGGCCCGCTCGGAAGATGGGATCAAGTTCGATATTCTCGAAGAGCCGGTTTTCCGATCGGCGTGTCATCCGACCTTGGTTCGTACCGCCGGCGACGAATTGCTGGTTGTGTTCGAACGTCGCGGCAAAACCGACGGGCAAGGTGAACGCCGGCTTGCGGCAATCCGATCGCGCGACGACGGCGAGACCTGGTCGGCGCCGGAAGGGCTTGATTTGTCGGTTCCGGGAATCAAGGGCGGCTCGCCTCGCCATCCGGCACTGGTTCGCGGCCCGAACGGGCAACTGACTCTGATGTTCGTCTGCGCGGATCGGAGGGGGCGCGATCGTTTATTTTGTGCGAGGTCGACGGATGGGAAGAAGTTCGAGGATTTGGTTCGTCTCACACAAAGGCGGGGGCTGCCGGCGATTGTCGATCCCGCGGGGTTCTTTGTAGGGCAAACCTGCCATGTATTCGGACTGATCGCCGATCAATCGGGTCGGGCGTATCTCGGCGTTCGGAATGAAGGCCGGCGACTCAAGCGGATCGAGCGTCCGCGCGTTTCAGACATTGGGCGGCCCGGATGCGTGATTCCCGCCAAAAAGGGTTTCCGACTGTACGGAACTTCGGTCTCCGGCATTGTCTCGGCCTTTTCCGAAGACGGACGAGAGTGGTCACGGGAGCCGGGTGTGCGGTTGGCGTCCGGGTTCGATCCTACGGTCGCGCGACTCTCGAATGGTCGGTTCCTGATGCTGTACGTCGTTGAGCGAGCGAGTTCGCGGATTCGGCGACGATCGCGCGATCGGGCGGAACGATCCGACCGGGAGGTCACCCTGTATGAGGTGGGCGAGGTTGCAGAACCAATCGACCCCATGGATGGAGAATTCCTGCAACAAGAGGATCGAGTCGATCCGGTCGACGCGGAGGATGTCGGGTCATCCTTAGACGGCCCGGCCGAGGAAGGCGGTCCATCGGATTCATCAACGATGGGTTTGGGAGAGGGTCCTGGTGCGGGCTTGGAAATCGGAGACGGCGATGGCGACGCGTTGTCGGCCGGAGCAGAAGATGCGACAGGCGGACAGGAAAGCGAGGCCGCCGATGTCTTGGAGCGGGCCGAATTGATTGACGGAGTGGATTCGGATCGGAATACGGTCGACTTCGAGCCGCTTTATACCGAAGACGGTTTGCCGATCCCGGACTTTCGACATCCCGTCAACTACCGACGCTGGCTGGAAGAGAGGTACGCCTCGATACCGGCGAACGACAATGCGGCCGATTATTAC
>JAPULF010000509.1 GCA_027295245.1 Planctomycetota bacterium | reverse complement strand
GAAGGCGAGACCACCGAAATGATCTACGGGACCGCAAAAGCCGCCAAGGAACTCGCTACCGTGGAACTGGCTCGGGCGAAAAACAACGAAGACCTTGTGCTGAAAAGTACACAGGAAGACGTTAAACAGGCCACAAAAACGCGCGAACAGGCCGGAAAGGACCTCGAGGAGGCGAAGCTCCGCCTCGAGGAGACCACCGTGCGGGCGCCGACAGACGCCATGGTCTACAATGTCAGCGTGGCGACAGGCGTGCTGGTCCAAAGCGGTACGGCATCGCTCACCGGCGGGACGCCGATCATGGTGCTGGCCGACACCAGCTCGATGTTCGTCATGGCCCAGGTTGACGAGGCCGACATCGGAGAGATTCGGCGCATCGCACCGGAGTACGCCAAGCCCGGCCAGACCCGAAAGCTTCCCTTGGAAGAAGCGATTGCCAACGCCCGGCGCATTTTGGATGCGGCGGAAGCCGAGAAGATTGTCGAGCAAGCGGATGAAACGCAGAACCTGTTGGGCCGCCCGGTGGAGATCACCGTCGAAGCCTACCGCGGGGAAACCTACCAGGGTGTGATCGAGCGGATCCTCCCCGAGCCGACCACAATCAGCAACGTAATCACGTTCAGGGTGCGTATCCGGCTCATGGGCTCGGATCTGGAAAAGCTGCTGGGCCTGCAGGCCGACCTGGAATTCACCACGGAAAAACTCCACAATGTAGTCCTCGTCAAGAACGATGCCCTGCACAGCGAGGGGCGCGATTGTTTCGTCTACATCCCGAAGAAATTCAGCGAAAGCGGACCGATGGGCGAAGAGAAGCGGGCGGTCCAGATCGGAAAGACCGACGGCACATACACGCAGATCATCACCGGCCTGAACGACGGCGAGTTCGTCTGGACCAAACGGCCGAAACTGACCGAAAAGGAGCAAAAGGCCCAGGAAGAAGCGTAACGGCGGCCACAGGACCGCGGATTCGGGTTGTCGGGTCGGGGCAACGCGGTAGTCGTGTGGCGCGCACCGCCGATCGGCCGTTAGTATAAATACATGGCAGCATTGATCCACCTTGAAAACCTGACCAAGCACTACCAAATGGGCGAGACCATGGTGCGGGCCCTCGACGGAGTCGAACTGCAGATTCAACCGGGAGAATTTGTCGCCATCACTGGGGCGTCCGGCAGCGGCAAGAGCACCATGATGCACCTCTTGGGTTGCCTGGATCGTCCTACCACCGGCGCCTACTGGCTGGACGGTGAACTGGTCAGCGCCATGACGGACCGCCAGCTTGCGGTCATTCGCAACAGAAAAATCGGTTTCGTCTTTCAGACGTTCAACCTTATCCAACGCACCTCCGCATTGGACAATGTCTCGATTCCGTTGTTTTACGCCCGAGTGACGCGCGTCGCGGAATTGGCGCGGCGGGCACTCGATCGCGTCGGCCTGGGTCCGCGCGCCTCCCACGCCCCGAGCGAACTGTCCGGTGGCGAGTGCCAGCGAGTTGCAATCGCGCGGGCCATCGTGAACGAGCCGAAGATCATTCTGGCCGACGAGCCGACCGGAAACCTCGACACCCGGACGGGCAAACAGATCATGGACATTTTTCACGAGCTGCATCAATCCGGGGTCACGATTATTGTCGTGACGCACGAGATGTCCGTGGCACTTCAGGCCGAGCGGATCATACGAATGCGGGACGGGAAAATCGTCGAGGACCGCCCGGTTGACCGCGCCGAGAAAACCAGGGGAGAGGAAGCGACAGAACCGGCGACTCCCGATCGAGAACCGAGCCCGCCCATGGCGAGGCGAGCAAAGGTATAGGGCATGTTTTTCTTCCGCATCATGATCATGAGCTTTCGAAGTCTGTGGGTCCACCCGCTTCGGAGTGTCCTCGCGACGTTGGGCGTGATTATCGGTGTGGCCGCGGTCGTCGCCGCGATGGCCATTTTGGAGGGGATGAGCGCGCGGTTCGCCACGGGCTTCGAGTCGATGGGCTCGAACAAGCTGTACATCATGCCGGCCGTGCAGCGTCGCGGGCACCGGACGGTGGGTGTGTTCGATTCGCTGAAGCTGGCGGATGCCGATGCCATTCTCAAGGAGTGCAATGCGATTCGGACGGCCATCCCACAGGTCATGAATGCCGGCCTGGTGAAGTATTTCTCCAAGAACACCAACGCGAGCATTCTCGGAAGCACGGAGCAGTACTGCAAAGTCAATAGTCATGAGGTAGCCGAGGGCGAATTCATCAACCGATCGGACGTTCAAACAGGTGCCAGCGTCGCCGTGTTGGGGGCCAACGTGAAGAGGGAATTGTTCGGCGGTCGACCGGCCCTGGGTGAACGCATCAAGATCACCGGAGCGATGGGGGCCCGAGGGTTCACCGTGATCGGCGTCATGGAGGCCAAGGGCAATGTTGCGTTTACCGACGTCGACAAGCAAATCATCGTGCCGGTAACCACCGCGATGGACAAGCTATACGGCCTCAAGGCGGTTTCGGCGATCGTCGCGGAAGCCGTTTCGCCGGACGACGCCAAGATCGATGAAGCCAAGGCACAAATCAAGAAACTACTCCGCGCCAGACACAAAATCCGGGCCGGCAAGCCGGATGACTTCCAGGTCCAGGCCCAGAAGGAATTCGTCAAGCAGTTCGCCATGTTTCAAAACATCTTCGGCGTCGTGCTTTGGTCCATCGCGGGCATCAGCCTCGTCGTCGGCGGAATCGGCATCATGAACATCATGCTCGTGGCCGTCACGGAGCGGACCCGCGAAATAGGCGTCCGCATGGCCATGGGCGCCCAGCGAATCGACGTGATGCAGCAGTTTCTCATCGAGGCGTCCGTCGTGTCCTTCCTCGGCGGGGCCCTGGGTGTCCTGATGGGTTGGGGCATGGCCGGCATGATCGAAAACTTGACCCGTCTCTTCGAAACCATCACGACCGCCTGGGCCGTCGCCATGGCGCTCGGAATGGCCACCTTCACCGGCATCATCAGCGGACTCTACCCGGCCTGGAAGGCCTCTCGCCTGGACCCCGTCGAAGCATTAAGATACGAATAGACGATCAGACGCGTTGGGGGCCGTCCCATAAGCGCCCTTCGAGCCGATCCGTTTTTCGCCGGAAAGGATTCGTCGATGCCGATCGACAAGCCCAGGACCGCTGTCTTTGCCGGTACGTTTGACCCCCCGACAAATGGCCACCTCAACATCATCGAGCGAAGCCGGCGGCTCTTCGATAAGACTATTGTCGCCGTGGGCCGCAATCCAGAAAAAGAGCCGCTCTTCACCGACGTGGAACGCATCGATATGCTGCAAACATTGGTCGGAGTCGCGGACGACGTGGAGGTCGAGGCCTACGCCGGCCTCACGATGGACTATGTCAAACGCAAGGGCGCCGATGTCATCGTCAAGGGCATTCGCGACGGAGACGATCTTCGCAGTGAACTCCGGCAGGCAAACATCAACGCCCTGGCCGGCGATGTCGAGACTGTTTTCCTGTTTACCACCGATCAAACAGCGCTGATCAGCAGCACGTTGATTCGGCAGATCTGCGAAATGGGCGGGCTCGAGAGCGGCCATCTCGATCGGCTGATTCCGGCGCTGGTCGTGGAACGGCTTCGAAAAAAACTCGGATAGCGGGTCGAGCACGCCCGAATACCGGCTTGCCGGCCGGATCAAACCCAATCAATCACACTCGGCCGCGGGCAATGTCAGTGTGAACGTGGTGCCGGCCCCGTAAACACTTTCGACCGCGATCGTACCCGCTTGTTCTTCCACGAGTTGCTGGCAGATCGTCAGACCCAGCCCGATTCCGCGTTTATCCGATTGCGCCTGGTGAACCTTCGTGCTGTAGAACGGCTCGAAGATCCTGCGAATGTCGTCGGGCCGGATTCCCGTGCCCGAGTCGGCCACGCTGATTTCCACCCCGCCGTCCTTTTCGCGTCGCGCGGAGATGACAAGTCTGCCTCGCCGCCCGAGCATGGCCTGCCTGGCATTCAGCACCAGGTTGAAAAGCACCTGCTGCAAACTGCTCGCATGGACACGGGCCTTCAGATCCTCGGGAATCTCGATGAGCAACTCGATGTTGTCGCTGTCCAGGTCGCGTCCGAGGCATTCGACGGCATCGACCGCCAGCGGCCGGATGAACGTGTCGATCGGCCCCATCTGATCGTCCGTCGCCAGCCCCAGCACCCGCTCGCACAGGCCGGTCAGACGCTTGGCCTGCCGGAGCGTCTTCTCCGATGCCGTCCGCATCAGGTCGGCGTCGTCGCGCTCCAGGGCATACTGCGTGTAGCTGACGATGGGCGTCATGATGTTGTTGATCTCGTGGGCCAGCATGGCCGAGACCGTTCCCACTGACGCGAGTCGCTGGAGCCGCTGCACCTGTTCCTGCATCGATGCCAGATGTCGTTCGAGCCCGTCGATCTGTTGACCCACGTGGCCCGTCGATGGCGGCATGGACTGGTCGTTTGCGGGGTGGGTCATGTAAACTGTTCCGGCGGCGGTCGTCCGAGGTGTTATCGGCAGACCGAATGCCCGACTTGATCGCTCGCCAACGTTCGAAGGAATACGATGGATCTGGAGACACGCCTGGAGAGCCTCATCACCCTGGCGGAAGAGCTCGGACTGACCGTCCGGCGCGAACCGTTGGGGGGAGACGGCGGCGGTTATTGCGTTCTGCGAAACCAGCGCATCCTGTTTGTCGATGACGCCGCCGACTTGGAAACTCAATACGAGCGAACGCTGATGGCGCTGGCGCCCTTGCCGGATCTGTACGGGCGTTTTCTACGGCCGGAGATTCGTGAAGACATCGAGAGACAAAGGGCGGCGCCGTAACAAGACCGAGGCTGGCATCGTCGGCCGATTCGCGCGATGACCGAATCGACGCCGCATCGCCGACGCTTCTACGGAGTTTGGACGAATGATTCGCGGCATCGTGTTTGATCTCGACGGCGTGCTCGTCAAGACCGATGAACTGCATTACCGTTCGTGGAGAGAGCTCACCGATCGGGAAGGCAT
>JAPULF010000508.1 GCA_027295245.1 Planctomycetota bacterium | reverse complement strand
CGGCAATTCCGACGTGTAGTTAGTCGTGTTCGTCTGGCGACGCATGTACGCCTTCCACGCATCCGACCCGGACTCGCGTCCGCCGCCCGTTTCCTTTTCGCCGCCGAAGGCCCCGCCGATCTCCGCGCCGCTGGTGCCGATGTTGACGTTGGCGATGCCGCAATCGCTGCCCACGGCGCTGAGGAAGCGTTCGGCTTCCAGCAGGTTCTCGGTGAAGATCGCGCTGGACAGGCCCTGTGGCACGCCGTTGTGCAGTCGAATGGCTTCGTCGAGATCGTTCAGTGCGGCCGTACCCGTTGAGGATTCTTGTCCATAGGGAATAAGGTACAGGATCGGCGCGAACGTCTCTTCCTGCACGATTTGGAATTCGTTCTTGGCTGTGGCGATGCAAGGCGTGACGTAGCAGCCGCCCGGGTAATCCGCACCGTCCAGCTCATTGCCGCCGCAAACAACTTCGCCGCCTTCCTCCTTGATACGCTTGATGGCGTTCTGCATGTCGTCGATCGCGCCGCGGTCGATCAACGGACCCATCAGCGTGCCTTCGTTCAGCGGGTTGCCGATCTTGACCTGCTTGTAGCCCGTCACGAGCCGTTCCGTCAGTTCGCGCCGCTTCGATTCGTGGACGATGATCCTACGCGTGCTGGTGCAGCGTTGGCCGGCCGTGCCGACGGCCCCGAAAAGGATCGCCCGGGTCGCGAGGTCCAGGTTTGCGTTGGGCGAGACGATGATCGCGTTGTTGCCGCCCAGTTCGAGTATCGTGCCGCCCAGCCGCTTACCGACCACCTCGCCAATGCGGTGTCCCATGCGGCAAGAACCGGTCGCCGAGATCAACGGAATCCGCCGGTCGCCGATCAACTGCTCCCCGATCGTGGAGCCCCTGCCGATGACCATGCTGAAGATAGCCGGGTCCACGTCGCACGCCCGGCAGACCCGCTCTGCAATCTTGGTCGTAGCGATCGCGCTAAGCGGCGTCTTGCTCGACGGCTTCCACAACGTGGCGTTGCCGCAGACCGCGCTGAGCGCCGCATTCCATGCCCAAACCGCCACCGGAAAGTTGAACGCGCTAATCACGCCGACCACACCCAACGGGTGCCACTGTTCATACATACGGTGACCGGGCCGCTCCGAGTGCATCGTGAGGCCGTAGAGCTGCCGGGAGAGACCGACCGCGAAATCGCAGATGTCGATCATCTCCTGGACTTCGCCCTCCCCTTCCGCCCGAATCTTGCCCATCTCCAGCGTGACGAGTGCCCCGAGATCCTTCTTGGATTCACGCAGGGCGTTGCCGAGTTGGCGCACGACCTCCCCGCGGGCCGGCGCGGGCAAAGCTCGCCACGATTCGAACGCCTTCGCCGCGGCCGCGACCGTTTGTTCGTATTCCTCGGCCGTGGCCTGCGTCACACCCGCGATGACCTTGCCGTCGATAGGTGAAACCGACTCCAGCCGGTCGGAACTGCCGCCCCAGCCGCCGTTGAAAACGCCGGGGTTGACCCCTTCGATGCCGAGTCTTTTCAGAGCGTCATCCATGTCGTCCCTCGAAATAGTTCAATCACGTCGCCGGACTTCTAGGGTCCTCGTCGGCCTCATCTTCGTCGTCCGCGTCGGTCGCATCTTCTTCAGGCGCCTCTCCGCGCGCCAGGAAGAGCGAGATATTGATCGTCATCTTACGCGCGACTTTGTCGCCGATACCGCGTCCCTTGATGTCATAGTCCTTCAGCGACACCTTGAAGGTCGACCGGATCCCGATCCCTTCCTTCACTATTTCGCCGTCTTCCGTTTCCTCCGCCTCGACATAAACCAGTGTCGCCGAGGCCTTGATGTCCTTTTCCTTTCCATTCATGGCCATTGTGCCGAGCAGCTTGCACTTGATCGATTTGCCGCTACGACCCTTGCGCTTGGGCTTGTCGATCCCGGTCAACGTGAAGACGATCTCCGGATACGATGACGCGTTCACCCAGGGCGGACTCATCATATGGCTGTTTTTCATGCGGTTGCCCGTGTCGAGCGTCTTCCATTCGACGGCGAATCGGCCCTTGGCCGTACCGAGCTTTCGCGGATTCACGTCCAGATGCCCGACGACCTGGGTCGACCTGCCCTTGATCGTTTCTTTCGGGGCCTTGGAAGTGAATGCGACTTCGTTACGCTGCGATGTTTCTTCCACTGCGTAATGCGTCAGCTCTTTCGGGCCGACCTTGAACGACTGCCGCTTGGGCTTGGCCGGCTTCTTGGATTTCTTCTTGGTTTTTCCCTTGTCCTTGGTCTTGGGACTCGTCGGTCCCGAACCCGAGGATTGCGCCAGGGCCGCCGGCGAACAGGCGAACGCCGCCAGCGCCAACAGCGCCGATGCCATGGAGGTCCATTTCATGTGCTTCTTCATGATGCGATTCCTTCCGTTCGTGGCTCGTCTGGCGCCGCTAAAATCGGGTTCGTTTGACGGGGGGCATTCCCGGCGCGGCCGTTCGAAAACCGTTTCGCACCGGCGAGACACTGCCGGTCCCTGCCGCGCAGCGGGGTGGCTCCCCTGCAAACATCGCCAGCACCGCTATACGGGCTCGCCGCGGTGTTGATGGCGCAGGGAGATATCATACGCTCGTACCCGATTGCGCGGCAATGCTGCCTTGGGAGCCGTTTCACGACCCATCCGTGGCACCGCCGTCCCCCCGTCGCCACGACAGCCATGGAATCAGATCCCAGATTGCCGCGTGGCTGCAACCGAACCTATTCGACCGCTTTTTTCCGGTGCCGCCGCCTGTTTCGGGCCTTTGCAATTACCAACAAGAGCCCGCCGCCGAGGATCGCCGGCCCGGGTGCGTCCAAGAGACCCAACACGAACATTGGGCGTTCGACCGTCATGGTAGCCGGCTCTCCGGCTTCCTCGAACAGGGCGTCCAGGGCCGCATCAGTGGCGTTGTCGGCCTCGACCCGTTCTGCGACCAATACAGACGTACGCGTCAACAAATAGTGCGCCTG
>JAPULF010000507.1 GCA_027295245.1 Planctomycetota bacterium | reverse complement strand
CTTCTACGTGTTCGATGCCGCGACACGCACATTCAACGATGAGGCCGTCTTGCGGGGCGTCCAGGATACCTACTGGGGTTGGGGCGCCGAATTCGTCGACGTCGAGAACAATGGCTCGCTGGACATCGTCGCCGTCAACGGGTTTCAGGAGTTCCTGTTCGAACATAACGGCGAGGGCTCCGATGTGTGGGAGACGCCCACCGTGCTGTTTCTCAACGACGGCACCGGAAACTACACGCGATTCTATGCCGGCGGGCTCGAGGATCCGGACGACTCCCGGGCCCTCATCGCCTTCGACTACGACCGTGACGGTGATCAGGACTTGCTGATCACCAACGTCGAACAGCCCGTCCGTCTGCTGAAAAACGTCAGCGCGCCGAGCGGCCACTGGCTGGACCTCGCCCTGGTCCAGGGCGACGGGAACAATCGAAACGCCATCGGCGCAACCGTAACGGCCACCGTCGGACACCGCACAATGCGCCGCGACATTATCTGCGGAGAGAGCTATCTCGCCGGCAACCCCGCCGAGATCCATTTCGGCCTTGGGGACGCCGCAGTTGTGGATCGGCTTCGCATTTACTGGACCGACGGCACGGAATCCGCCTTCGATAACGTCTCGGCCGACCGATTCGTCACCATCAGCAACATACTGGGAGATTGCACGGCCGACACCCGGACCGACGGCGATGATGTGGCCGGGATCGTCGCGGTCATGCTCGGCGATCCCGATGCGCCGCTCTGCCTGACGGACGCCAACGGCGACGCCGTGATCGACGGCACCGACATACAGTTGCTGGTGTCCGCCCTGCTATCAGATTGAATCGGTGCTGCCGCCTCGCTCGCTCATTCCCGATAGGCCTTTCGGGCCTTATACAGTTCCAATCGGGCCTCAATTTCACCGCGGAATTCTACGAGGCCGGGATCGCGAGCCAGAGAAATCGCGCGCGTTGCGGTCTTGACGGCTTCGGCAAAATCACCGCGCGCCGCCAAGGCGGCCGCCAGAACGTCATGGTGACGCGGGTGATTCGGCTGGGCACTGAGGCACTGATTCGCCAATCGAACGGCTTCATCCTCGTCAATCAATTCCGCGCCCGGCGTGACGGCCAAGGTCCACGCCAGCAAGCACGTGAACTCGGCGTCCGACGGAAACGCCCCGCGGCCGCGGCGCAAGGCGAGGATGCCGTCCTCGATCCGTCCGCACGACTTGAGTGCCTGCCACAACGCGCTGTGGGCGAACCGGCTGGCCGGGTCCTGCTTCAGGGCGGCCTCCAGGATCGTAACGGACTCCTCGAATCGTTGGGTCTCGAAAAGGACGCTCGCGAAGTTCCGAAGCGCAATCGGTGATGTCGGGTCGATCTCGAAATGCCTCCGGCAGTGCTCGTGGGCCCGATCAAAATCCCTTCGCCCGGCGTAGATCAGGCCCAGGCCGAGATGTGCATTGGCGAAGTCGGGCATCAACGCCAGCGCTCGGTTGAAATGCTCAATCGCCTGATCCGTCTTGTGTTGACGACGGCACGCCTCGCCCAGGCCCCACAGCTTGTGGGGTTCATCAGGGTCTGTCCGGAGACTGGCGCTGAACGCCGTCTCGGCATCCGCGGGCCGTCCGAGTTCAAGGTAGGCCTTTGCCAGACTTGTGTAGATTTCGTCGGATTCCGGGCTCTGCTTCGTCGCCGATTCCAGAACCCGGGCCGCCTCCGCAAAATCTTGTCTTTGAAGCAATAGGTTTCCGCGCAGATGCATCCGATAGACCGCCAGACCGTCTTTCGGATCGCGTAGATGCCGCGTGTCGCCGACGGAATCCGGGCCGCCAGCCGACGCCAGATAGCCCAGGCTTTCCAACTTTGATCTCGATTGGGAGTCCAGCGCCACCTGGTCGGCGGCGTGCGGCTCCATCTCGCCTTCCAGCGCGGTCAACGCATCTCGCAATTGGATAGCCACATTCGGATGCCGTGATAGGACGTTGTTCGTTTCCCCGGGATCGGCATCTCGATCGTAGAGTTCGGGCCGGGGCGCTTCGATGTACTTCCAGTGGTCTTGGGTGATGCTCCGCAGCGGCGACCATCCGTACGATTGCCACGGGTACTGCGTTTCGGCATAGGCCGATCGTGGCGATAACGCCCCACCGCTCCATGCATCGACCAGGCTGCGCCCGTCGGTCGCGGACGCGTCCCATTGCATCAGCTCCATGAGTGTCGCAAACACGTCGACGAGCTGCACTTCGCTCGATTCAACGAAACCGGCGGGCACCAAGCCCGGCCCCGAGAAAATCAGCGGAACATGGAGCGTGGTGTCGTAGAGGAACAAGCCGTGTTGCGGCTCGTCGTGCTCGGCAAACGATTCGCCGTGGTCGCCCGCCACGACTATCAAGCTCCGGTCGCGGAGATTGCGAGCATCCAGCCATGCCACCAGCCGTCCGATCTGTTCGTCAACAAACGCGATTTCCCCGTCGTACGGATCTTCGATTTCATCGCGGATCGCCGCGGGCGGTTCGTAGGGCGCATGGGGATCAAAGAAATGCACCCACGCAAGAAACGGCTCGTCCCGATGCG
>JAPULF010000506.1 GCA_027295245.1 Planctomycetota bacterium | reverse complement strand
ACATGGTGGAAAACCTCTACACCGGTCACACGGGCGTGACCTTCGCGGCCCTGATGGCCCTCGGCACGCTCGAGCGAACGGAGTTTCTCGAGGAATATCGAATCAAGGCGGAGGACGCGGATCCGAACGTACGCATTGCGGCCATCTACGCCATGCATCGTTGCGGGGACAAGAGCCGCACGGGAGAACTGCCCACATTTCTGATGCGGCACAAAAAGGCAAGGGTACGGGCGAATGCCGCGTTGGCGATCGGTCGCCTCGGCGTGCCCAGCGCGGTCAAGCTGTTGCGACGCGCCATGCGAAACGAAAAAAAGACGATCGTCAGGAACAACATCCACGAGGCCCTGCTGATCCACGGCGATCCGCAGATCGAAAGGACCATCATTCAACGCGGCCACAGCTCGATCCCGTTGCAGGCGGCCGAGGCCCTGATGATGTTGGCCAACGCCCGGTGCCAGGCTGCGGACGACGTCTTTCGCAATCGTCTGGTACGGGCCGAACACCCCGAGATAAAACTGGAGGCGGCGCGGGGGCTGGGTCGTCTGGGCGAGGCCGACCATTATACGCTCGACCTGTCGGCGCGACATCTGTTTTTCAAGTCGCCGCGCCATGACTACAAGGAAGACCCGCGAGATCAACAGATCAGGCGCGTTCGGGGCCTCGCGGCCCTGGCGCTCGAAGCGATCGAGAGTCCGGAGGCGCTGGCCGCGCTTCGGGCCGCCTTCACGGTGAAAGACCAGAGCGAAGCGGTCAAGGTCGCCATCGCACGGGCCGCGATTCGAATCATCGACGTCGACCTCGATAAGCGAAGGGGCGAACCGCCCGGCCGCCCCCCGGTACGGCCGTCTTCGATCTCTGTGGACGAACTCGCGGGCGACGCCTCGATCGCGGAGTCCCCATAATCGGCACGGCCCGCCCCGCCGACCTGTCCGGCCACGAGAACCATGCACTGGGTTGCATTCGGCATCTTGCTTTACTGCGTAACCGCCATTCAATCGGCGGTCGTGCCGCTTGTCGCGGTCCATACGATCAAACCCGACCTGATGATGATCGTCGCGGTCTATTACGCCCTGGCGGCCCGGTCCCGCGACGCCTTGCTGGCCTGCTGGACGATCGGGCTGGTGATCGACCTGGCGAGCCTGAGCTACCGGAGCAACGGGAATGTCGGCCTGCACGCCCTTTCGCTCGGCTTGATGGGGCTCTTGATCATCAAGGTCCGCGCGTATACGTTTCGGGAGAGCGTCCTGACGCACTTGGTATTCACATTCGGCGCGACCATGCTCGTTTCCGTGGCAGTCGGCTGCCACCTTATGTGGGTGCAGAATGACTGGAGCCGGCCGGGAGCGGTCGCGACCGCGGCTTTTTATACTTCGGTCTACACCGGAGTGCTGGCGCCATACGGACATTGGTGCCTCCGCCGGACCCGAGGGTTATTGGGAATCGGACCGACACACCGGCTACGGGCCTGATGGGTCGCGAACGGACGCCTGTTTGACACGTGGCACATCGGCCGCCCGCCCCGGCCGTTCGCGAGCGCAACAAGGATGTTTGAACGCCGCCTGAAAATCCTGCTGATCATGCCGGCCTTCGCCGGACTGGTCATTCTGGTCCGCCTGTTTCAACTCCAAGTCATCGCCGGCGGGGAAAACCGTAGCCGAGCCGAGGCCGCACTCGTATCGCCCCGCCGGTTTCTACCCCCCTTGCGGGGTCGGATTCTGGATCGATACGGTCGAACGCTGGTGTCCGATGAGCCCGCCTACGACGTGACCGTCCACTTCGGGGCGTTGAGCATGGATCCGGCGTACCTGCACCTGTTGGCGGACGGCATCCGGCGTGCCGAGCCGAAATGGCGATCCGCAACCGCCGCCGAATTGAACGCCGAAGTTCGAACGCGCGTCGCCCGGCTCTGGACACTGCTGGAGCGGGCGTCTCCAACGAGCCTTCGCGAATTTCGGGAGCGCCGCGACCGGATCTGCGTCTCGGTCGAGCGGCTGCGAAGGTACATTTGGAAGGCGCGGGCCGCCGGGGGTCACACCGAGGATTTCTCGAAGGTGCGTCTCAAGGAACAGGGAATGTTTCACGCGGTGCTGCGCGACATCTCTCCGAGAGTCCGAACGGAGATCGAGTTGAATCTGTCCGATCTGCCGTTTGTCCGAGTCGACCCGTCGGTCCGGCGCGTCTGGCATGATGGCGCGAATCCGCTTTGTCACCTCCTGGGAAGGCTCGGACAGGTCTCGCCCGAGATGATTCGCGACGACCCTCTATCCGAGGACCGCCTGGCGTGCTACCACGCCGGCGACGAGGTGGGCGTCTCCGGCATCGAGCGGCTTGGGGAACGGACGCTTCGCGGCAAGCGCGGTTACGAAGAACGATTTCGCGACAACTCTCTCAAGGAGCTGGCGACATCGGTCGACGGACTGGACGTTCAACTGACCATCGATAGTGCCTTGCAGCACAAGATCGCGGAGATACTGCGGGTCGCGATCGTGGAGCACCCCCCCGCCACCGGCGCCGCCTGTGTCGTGATCGACGTCCAATCGCGAGAAATCCTCGCCCTCGTCAGCGTCCCAACCTACGACGGGCGGACCTTTCGCAGCAACTACGCCTCGCTGCGCGACGACGCCCGCAACCGGCCCCTGTTGTTTCGCGCAGTTCAGGTGGAATACCCGCCGGGTTCCACGATCAAGCCGCTGTCGCTGCTGGCCGCCCTCTCGCACAACCTGATCGACGAACGACAGACAATCACGTGCGACGGCGTGCTGATTCCGGGGGCGAACAAATGGCACTGCTGGACGCACTGGCGCAATATGCCGGGACACGGACCGATGGCGGCGGTCGATTCGATTCAGCAAAGTTGCAACATTTTCTACTACACCCTCGGCGAACGGCTCGGGGCGCGTCGGCTGACGGAATTCATCCAGTCGGCCGTTCGACCCACGGCCGTCGCGTCGTCGCAGCGCGGGACGGGCCTGCTGGCGGAACGGCCCGGGCTGATTCCAACGAGCGACTTGATGCGTAAGCGCTTCGGTCGCGGCTATCGCCAGGCGGACGGGCGGAACTACGCCATCGGCCAGGGCGAACTGCAGCTCACGCCCCTGCAGGTGGCGAACATGTTCGCGACGATCGCCGCGGGCCGTTATCGCGACCCCACGTTGATTGCCAACGATGGTAGACTGCGACCGGCTGTCAAGATTCCGAAGGTTACGAATGAAATGTGGGACCTGGCCCGCCTCGGATTGTTTCGCTGCGTGAATGAAGTGGGGGGCTCCGCGTACAAGTGGGCCCGCGTAGAAGACCTCGAGATCTGCGGAAAGACCGGCAGCGCCCAAAGCGTTCCGCGGGTGGTCCGCAGGCGATACGTTTTTCGGAAAGACGGCGACGCCACCGTTTCTGCAACGGCCCCGACCCTGGAGGCGGCACGGGCGCTTGCCGACGTGTCGAATAAAGTGAAGCCCATCAGTCGTAAGATCATCGAGACCTGGCCACCGCGAACCGCCGACATTCATGACTTTCCGACGCACGCGTGGTTCGCCGGGTTTGCCCCGTATCGCGAGCCCCGGGTTGCGCTGGCGATTATCGTGGAATACGGCGGCGGCGGCGGTCGAACCGCCGGGCCGTTGGGTCGCGAGATATTCACGGCCCTGCTGAACGACGCGCATGAATACCTGCGACCGACGCCGGATCGCTTTGTCACGAGCGTGCCGTGATGTTGCGATCGGTCTACCGACTGTTGCCGCCACTGGGATGGCCGATTCTGGCGGGGGCACTTGTCCTGAGCGCCGTCGGGCTTGCCGCGATTTACGCGGGAGAGTCCGACGCGGAATCCGTCCCCGCCAAGACCCTGCGTCAGGCCGTGTTCCTGGGCGTCGGCATCGTCGGGCTCGTCGTCGTTCAAATCGTCGGCTACCAGCGGACGCTGACTTGGGCCTACCCACTCTACGCCGTAACGCTCGTGCTCCTGGCGCTGCTGGTCATCGGACGGTACGTTCCCATGGACCCGATCATCCCGCGCCGTCGGAGCACGTATCGATGGATCGTCCTCGGGCCGCTCAACATTCAAGTCTCGGACCTCGCCAAGATCGTTTACGTCCTCACCTTGGCGGCCTACCTGCGCTTTCGCACGAGCTATCGTCGCTTCACCGGTTTGCTGCCGCCCTTCGTTCTCACGCTCATTCCGGTGGCCTTGATTCTGAAAGAGCCCGATCTCGGGACGAGTCTGCTGTTTCCGCCCACGCTCATGATTCTGTTGTTCGCGGCCGGCGCCAAGATCAAGCATCTGCTGGTGGTGCTGCTTCTCGGGGCGGCGGCCATCCCCGCGTTCTATTTCTCGCCGCTCATGAATGATTATCAGCGGCAACGATTTCAGGTGTTGTTTCGACAGAACGACGATGACACGCGGTGGCAAATGGGCCCCGGCTACCAATTGAATCAGTCCAAGATCGCTTTGGGAAGCGGACAAGTCATGGGACGAGGGCTGCGGGAGGGGGCGTTCTTTCGCTACAGGCTCCTGCCCGAGGAGCATAACGACTTCATTTTTGCCGTCATTGGACATCAGACCGGGTTCGTCGGCTGCACCGCGGTCTTGCTCTGCATGATCGTCATCGTCGTATCGGGACTCACGATCGCATCCGTCAGCACGGATCCGTTCGGTCGACTCGTGGCCGTCGGCGTCTGCGCCCTGGTCTTTGTTCAAACGATCATCAACATCGGGATGACGATCGGCCTTACCCCGATCACGGGCATGTCTTTACCGTTCGTCAGTTCCGGCGGCAGCGGCTTGGTCACCAACTATCTGTCGATCGGCCTGCTGATCAGCGTAGGACGCCGACGAACGCTCGACATTGCCCCCAGGCCGTTCGAGTTCGGCGAGGACTCCGAGGCATAGAGCGCGCCGCATCCGCGAAGCA
>JAPULF010000505.1 GCA_027295245.1 Planctomycetota bacterium | reverse complement strand
ATTTTTCCAAAGGAATCATCCAATACGTCGATGCGGCCCATCCTCGGGCGGCTACGCTGACGATTGCGCCCTACGACGACCGCGACCTGGTCGTTTTTCGGGTGGAGCCAACGGACGAAACTTCGGATGATGTGGTCTGCCCGGTGGCGGCGTCCGTTCGATTTCCGCAGGATGCGTTCGGCGATTCGCGTCAGGCGTTGGAGGCGCGGGTACAACGGCAGGTCGCGGCACTTCGCAACCTCGGGACGCGTTTGGAATAGGAGCCGACTTCGCGGAATGGGGCGTTTGTTGCTGAAGAGCGGCCTGGTGACCGGCACGATTATTCGCGGAACAGGTTTTCTGCGTCGCTCACCTGTTCGGCCAGCTCTTCCTGAATCACCTCCAGCTTTTCGGACGAGAGGTTCAAGAGTTCGAGCTGGTCGGCCTGTACTTCGCAGTTTTCGGCAGTTGTCGAAAAACCGATTTTGGCCTTGCACGCAATAATGTCCGCGACATGAACCAGTGTCGCCAGTTCTCGGTTTTCCGGCGCCAAGGCGTCCAGATTGTGATGGTAGCCGATGGCGGCGCAGAGCAATCGGGGAAAGCGCCACTTGGTTGCAAGGGCCATTCCGAACGCCTGGTGATCGGCCCCGATGACTTCTCGCTCGAGTTCAGTGAAATCGCCACCGTCGGATTTCTGCTTGGCGATGATTTCGGCGAGCTTGCGAGGAAAGACCTGTCGTTCGACGAGGATGCCGAGGTCATGGATCAGTCCGGCGAGAAAGCTCTCATCCACATTCGACCGACCCTGTGCGGTCGTGATTTGCCGGCACGCCACGGCGACCGTGATCGAGTGTCGCCAAAGATCGACGGCAGAGAACCCTTCGATTTGCTCGCCGCACTGGAAGAGCCGCGTCATGGACGCCGCGATGGCGATGTTCTTGACGGCCGAGAGGCCGAGCAACACGATCGCGCGATCGACGCTGGCGATCTGTCCCGGCAATCCGTAGAAGGCGGAGTTGACGACCTTGAGTATTCGGGTGGCCAGGGCGGGGTCGTTCTTGATTACCTCGTGGAGATCGCGGGCGGTGGACTTGGGGTTCTCGACGATCTTGATGATCTTGAGCGTGACCTCCGGAAGCGTGGCAATCTCGCCGACGTCCGCGATTGCGGCATTGACGATCGCCTCGTCGCAATTACTTGTCTTTTCTGCAAGCATGTAGTCCCTTCCCGTGTTGCACAGAGGCTGGCCGTGTTGGTGATGCCCAAAGTACCCAAGACAATATCGGTGCGCGAGGCCCGCCCAATCAGAATTTAAGGAACGGGGCAAGATGGAGATCTTACTTCAGCAGGGACCAGCATAGCCGGGTATCCGGGGGAATATCGGTCGCCGCAACTCGACCAATCACGTCATTCCAGTCCCGAGGGTCGATTCCGCCTCCGGGGCGTTGAATGTCCAGATTCTCTTCGGCTATGGGTGTGCCCCTGCGGATGTGCCCGACGGTGACAATGCTCCCGCGGCCGAGTTGACGAACCTCCCGTTCGGACGCCGAGAGTCCGATGCGACCGTCCCCCAAGATCGCGGAGGCGGAACGGGCTTCCTGGATGTATCGGACGAGATCATCGGGCTCGAGCGAGAAGAAGTGATCCGGCCCATCCATGCTTCGCCGTAGCGTGACATGTTTTTCGAGCAGGCAGGCGCCCGCTGCAACCGCTAGTCCGGAGATGGCGGGGTCCTCGGTATGATCGCTGAAGCCTACGGGGATGCGGTATCGTTTCTCCAGCGTTGCGATGGTTCGGAGGCGGGCGTCTGTCGGCGGGGTCGGATAGGCAGAGACGCAATGGAGCATGGCCAGACGTGACGACCGGGCTTGTTCGGAGAGAAGGGCGGCCGTCTCGTCGATTTCCTCGACGAGGCTCGCACCGGTGGACAGGATGATCGGCAAACGGCTATTCCGGGCCGCGGCGAGCAGGGGGGTGTTGATCAGGTCGGTCGACGCGAGTTTCAAGGCGGGAACATCCATGCGAACGAGGTGCTTCAGTTCCGGAACCCCGAACGGAGTTGCCAGAAAGTGGATCCCGCGTCGGTCAGCGTACGACTTCAAATCGGCGAACGCCGCCGCATCCAATTCGAGTCGGCTGAGCATGTCACGCTGGGTCCCGGGGTTTTCCCGGTGTTGATAGGCGCAGCTTGGTGCGGATGCGGATACGAGACGTCTTGCACTGAACAACTGGAACTTGATCGCATCCGCCCCCGCTTCACGGGCGACGTCGATCAGTTCGCGGGCCATCGACGCTTCGCCGTTGTGATTGACTCCGGCCTCTGCAATCACGTAGACCGGATGTCCGCGCCCGATGACGGCGTCGCCGATCTTTATTGTGGGGCACTTCTCGGGGAGGCCATCGGATGCCTGAACGTCGTCGTGGGTATGTCCACGAGAAGCGGGTCCGTGATGCACGGGGCGGGTATGCGGGGCCGGGTTCATGCTACAATCATCGACCCAGGGTACGTCCGTGCTTGATGGCTCACTCGATCCAGGCGGTAATCGACACGGGCGGCAGGGAGGAAACACCATGATCTATCTGGACTACAACGCCACGACGCCCATCGATCCCGGCGTCGCGGAATCGATGAGGCCTTTTATCGAGGAGCATTTCGGGAACCCTTCGAGCGGGCACCCGATCGGTCATACGGCCCGGGTTGCGATCGAGAGGGCCAGGGCCTCGGTTGCGTCCTTGATCGGGGGTTCGCCGGAGGAGATTGTCTTCACGAGCGGCGGCACCGAGGCGAGCAATTGGGCTATTCGCGGCGTCGCCGAGTCACTCGAGTCGAGAGGGCGGCACATTGTCACCTCGAACGTGGAGCACCCGGCAACACTCAAGCCGATCGAGTCCCTCGCTCGACGCGGATTCACGAAAACGGCCGTGGCGGTCGACGGTACGGGACAGTTCGACCCGGACGAAATCCGTCGGGCCATTCAGCCGGATACGATTCTGATCAGCGTGCTGCACGCCCAGAACGAAGTGGGCACGATCGAGCCCGTTGCGGAGGTCGGTCGGATCGCCCGTGAGGCCGGGGTGTTGTTCCACGTGGACGCGGCCCAGTCGATCGGCAAGGTCCCTGTCAATGTAGAGGCCTTTCACGCGGACTTGGTCTCGATCGCCGGTCACAAGCTGTATGGTCCGAAGGGGATCGGGGCCTTGTATGTTCGCAAGGGCGTGGAATTGCCGCCGCTGATAGAAGGGGCACATCAAGAAGGGGATCGCCGTGCCGGAACGGAGAATGTCATCATGGCGGTCGGACTGGGCCGTGCGGCCGAGTTGGCCTCTTCGCATTTGC
Source organism: Planctomycetota bacterium (assembly GCA_027295245.1). Lineage (GTDB taxonomy): Bacteria > Planctomycetota > Phycisphaerae > UBA1845 > UTPLA1 > JAPULF01. Next base: position 785 of record JAPULF010000505.1, on the reverse strand, counting down.
CCGATGAGCCGTTGCAGGCGTTGCGGGAGTATTTCTGGGACGGTCTTTCGTCGGCGGTGGGGGATCGCGTGATGCAGAACGGACATCCGACCGAGCGGCTTCCGGGGACGTTGAATGTGAGTTTTCCGGGATATGTCGGGGGCGAACTGTTGGCGCGGCTGGACGGGGTATGCGCTTCGACCGGTGCGGCATGCCACGCCGGTGACGCCAAGCCGTCGGCGGTTCTCACCGCGATGGGGTTCGACCGGGAGCGGTCGGTCGGGGCCATTCGGTTCAGCGTCGGTCGACCGACGACTCGGGGCGAAGTGGAGGCGGTGGTCTCGATGTTGGAGGGCGTCTTGCGCTAATTCGCCGACCGGTCCGCCTCGTTCCTGTCGGACTCCTGCAACGAAGCGCCCACCTCGTCGGCCTGCTCGGCCTGATCGACCTGTTGGTCTTCTAGGGCTGCGATCCGGGCCCGCTGGGCGGCGTCATGTCGGCCGATCCGGTCCATCAGTCTTCCGATCCGCTCGTATTCCTGCGATGTTCGGGTGCGCGAGAGGCGGTCCACGCGATTGGCGAGGTTGCGCAGTTCCTCGAGGTCCGCCGGTGGAACGGAGACATCGAACTCATTCAGCACGAGTTCGCGCGGCGGCCGTGTTGTTTCGGTGGCAGGGGGCTTTTCCTGATTTCTTTCGGAGCGGCTCGGGGCGTCTCGAGGCGGCGTTGTTTGCCGTGGCTCAGGGCTTCCTGCTGCACGGTGTGGCGAGAGGCGGCTTCGACGAATTGTCCGTCGGGACCGTATA
>JAPULF010000504.1 GCA_027295245.1 Planctomycetota bacterium | reverse complement strand
GAACGGCCCCTCGAGCCCGTGAATCGCACCGCTCCGCCAAGTGGCGTGGAATAGGCCCAATTTTTCGGCGAAAACGGCGAGCTGGAATTTTGACCGATTGTGCGCCATTCCCCTTGACAGGGTTTGATTTTAGTAATAGATCGGAACCCTGTCGCTCCTTCTGCGAGGCGCGGTGAATTCTTGAAGGGCAGGCTGGGCGGGGGATGCCAACCGCTCTCTGAATGTAGATCGCATGGTTATTCCAACACCTTGCGGCCCAGAAAAGCTAGGGAGGTTAGCTCTATGATAACGCTTACGGTAAACGGCGAGACCCACACTCTCGACGTTGACCCCGATACCCCGCTGCTGTGGGTACTCCGGGATCATCTGAGATTAACCGGTACGAAGTACGGTTGCGGTATCGGCGAGTGCGGGGCTTGCGCCGTGCACATGAACGGTGAGTTGGTGAAGTCATGCGACATCGAGCTCGAAAATGCCGCGGGAAGTAATATCACCACGATCGAAGGACTGGCCAGCGGCGGCCGGCTGCATCCCATTCAGCAAGGCTTCATCGACGAGGATACGACCCAATGCGGGTGGTGCATCCCCGGTCAACTCATGGCGGCGGCTCACATGCTGGAATCCAACCCGGAGCCGACGGACGCCGAGATCAATCTGGCGATGAAAGACAACCTGTGCCGCTGTGGAGCCTATGATCGCATCCGCAAGGCCATCCATCGTGCCGCTCTAGCGGTCTAATAGGAGGAGTGCGAAATGAGTGAAGCGATGAAAATATCGCGGCGGTCGTTTGTACAGACCGCAGCAGTGGCCAGCGGAGGCTTGGTCCTCGGCCTTCACATTCCTCCCAAGGGTATGTGGGCCTTGGCGGCCATGGGTGGCACGGAATTGAACGCATGGGTCCATATCGGGACGGACGACACGGTGACGATCCGCGCCAGCCAGACCGAGTTGGGGCAAGGCCCCACCATGGGTAACCTGATGATGTTCGCCGAGGAGATGGAGTGCGACTGGAACAACGTGACGTTCGAATTCGCCACTGGCCGTCCCGAGTACACCAATCCCCTCGTCGGACTGCAATTGACCGGCGGCAGCACGGCCACCCCGGGCTTCTGGGACGTCATGCGCAAAGCCGGGGCGCAAACCCGCCACATGCTGATCGGTGCCGCGGCCAAGCGCTGGGGCGTTTCCGCCTCCGAGTGTACCGCGCGCGACAGCATGGTAACGCATTCCAGCGGCAAGTCCGCCAGCTTCGGCCAATTGGCCGCCGATGCGGCCGGCATCACCCCGCCGGAAGACCCGAAGCTGAAGTCGCCCGCCGAATTCCGCCTGATCGGGCGGCCGGTCAAGCGGCTGGACAGCCTGCAGAAAGTAACCGGCACGGCCATGTTCGGGATGGACCAATACGTTCCGGGAATGGTCGTCGGTGTGGTCAAGCACGCCCCGTGGAGCGGTAAGATCACGGGCTTCGACAAGTCCGCGGCGAAAGCCGTGCCGGGCGTCCACGACGTGATCACCGTCGGCGAGGCGATCTTCAAGGAGAACAACTCCCTCGCCGTCGTCGTCATTGCCGATACCTATTGGCAAGGCGTCAAGGGCATGAAGGCCGCCAATCCGCAGTTCAGTTACGGCGGATGGGAGAAGCTGGACGACGACCAGATCTACAACACGTTCCGCGACGGCGCCAAAGAGGCCGGCAAGCTGGGACGGGCCGAAGGCGACGTGGCCAAGGCGCTGGGTTCGGCCGATAAGGTGGTCGAGGCCGAATACTTCGTGCCGTACATCAGCCACTCTCCGCTGGAGCCGATGAACACGATCGCCGACTTCCGCGGCGATTCGCTGGAAATCTGGTCCCCGACGCAGGACGCCGGAGCCGGCTACATCGTGGCCGAGCAAATCTCCGGAGTGCCGATGGACAAGATCAACATTCACATGACCTTTGCCGGCGGCGGTTTCGGACGCCGGGTCGAGGTCGACTACCTCGAGCAGGCGGTCGAAGCTTCGATGCAGGTAGGGAAGCCGGTCAAGATCATGTGGTCCCGCGAAGAGGATACGCAGCACAACCTCAACCGGCCATCTTACTTCTCCAAGATGACCGCGGGTCTCGATTCCAGCGGCAAGCCGATCGCCTGGCAGCACAAGGTCGTCGGCCCGGGCATCTGGCTGTCGCCCTACCGCTCCACGCGGCTGAAGAACCTGTTCGCGGGTTCGGACTTCATGAAAGGCATGCAGGAAAGTGGAGTCGACTTCCACTCCGTCCAAGGTCAAAAGGACATCGGATACGACTTCGGCAACCTCGAGGCCGCATTTGTGCAGCGCGACTTCCCGGTCCCGATCGTGTTCTTCCGGGGTGTGGGGAATACTCAGCACGCCTTCTTCGTGGAGAGCTTCCTGGACGAGGTCGCCCATGCGGGCGGGCGGGATCCCTTCGAGCTCCGGCGCGAGTTGCTCCATAAGGAGCCGACCATGCTGGCCACGCTGGAACTGGCCGCCGAAAAGGCGGGCTGGGGCCAGTCGCTGCCGCCGGGTCATCATCAAGGGATCGCCTTCCACAATAGCTTCGACTCGCCCTTCTGCGACGTGATCGAGATTTCGGTGCGCGGTGGCAAGCGGATCAAGATCCACAAGATCACTCGCGCCATCAACTGCGGCCTCGTGGTCAATCCCGACCAGTGGCACGCGCAGATGCAAAGCGGCGTGGTCTGGGGTCTCACCATGGCCATGTACAGCGAGCTGAACGTGAAGAACGGCGATATCGTGCAGAACAACTTCAACAACTATCGGCTCCTGCGCATTTCGCAGATGCCGAAGTTCGAAGCGTATGCCGTGTCGAGCACCGAATCCCCGTCGGGTATCGGGGAGCCGGTCTTCCACACGATCGCCCCTGCACTTGCCAATGCATTCTTCAAGGCAACGGGCCGCCGCATGCGGACCATGCCGTTCCGGAAGCATGGCATCAGCCTCGCCTAACGGGCTGTAGGTTGTTGGGCCGGGAGAGTTCCTCTCCCGGCCCACCTTTTTCCCCTCCGCACCGGCTGCGGTTCCAAAGCCCGGATGCACCATTCGAGATAGTCCGATTCCCCTGGGTCGCGCGTCGCGCGTTCCGTTGCGGATTGCTCTGTGTTTCCCTTGAAACGCGGGCCCCGTTGCGCTCTATTAGGACGTTGGGGACCCGGGCAACCAGCTGGTTCCGGTGGGCAGGGGCCGCCGGAATGCGCGGCGGGGCCTGAGCGATCGAATCCTTGTGGAGCCCGAGGGGCTGGCAAACCGATAGCCGCCCCAACGCTCGGTGACCACGGATGGGGGCCGCGGATAGGGGCCCGGATGGGGCCCAGAATAGAGCACCCGCCCGCAAAATCGATCGACGTATGAATCGCTATCCGCACTCCATTGCCGTAGCCGCGGGCTTGCTGGCGTTCCTCGCAGCCTCCGGTTCGCCGGTTGCGGGTGAAGAACCCACCCGGGCGCAAAAGACCGTGTTTCTGAGCGCCCTCTGCGACGGCCTGGAGGACGCGGAACGCTGTCTGAGCAGC
>JAPULF010000503.1 GCA_027295245.1 Planctomycetota bacterium | reverse complement strand
GGTTAACACCTGGACCGAAGTGAAACATTCGCAAGGAGGCCGTTTTGAGATGCAATGCTTTGGCTCTTGTAGTGGTGACACTCCTCGTTCCATCGACGGGTGCTGCGCAGGATAGTCAGCGCCAGAATCGGCCGCCGCCGGAGGCCGTCGACCCGTTGAATCGCCCGATCTGGATCGAGGGCGGGACGTTCTCGATGGGGAGCGAAGACCGCCAGAACAACGAAAGGCCCGTGCATCAAGTTACCGTGTCGGGCTTCTGGATGCAGGAGCACGAGGTGACCAACGACGAGTACCGACGGTTCATTCTTGGGCATCAGTTTGCTCGTGAATATGGACAAGGCTCGCGAATCCGGAACTGGTAGAGTGGACCACCCTTTGCCGATGCTGTCCTTTGGAGAGTTCGATGCGCCCACGTAATTGCATACCTTTCAGATCGGCTACGGCGCATTTCGGCGCGTTCACGCTTCGTTATCTGTGTGGCCTTATTTGTCTATCGACGATCATTGCGTTCGGGCAATCGAACACTTCCTACACCATCCACACGGTTGTGGGGCAGCATCCGCTTGGCCACCCCTACGAGGAACGCAAGCCTCCAATGGAGACGCTGCTGGACCGACCGGTGGCCATCGCGACTGCGGCGCCGGACTACGCCTTCGTGTACTTTTCGGATCTGGAAAGCCGCCGAGTTCGTTCTTTCGGTTACGGTCTTCCGAACCCGACCGTCGGCACAAACAGGAGCGGCATAAGAGTGTATTCGCTCGCATTCGGCAAAGACTCCACCAGGTACTTTGGACACGTAGGATACATACGGGTCTTGTCGCCTGGAGAACCCGACAGGGTGATCGATGGACGCGAAGGGGACGAGGGATCGGCGCGGGCCTTTGGCCGCGTTACCGGTCTAGCGGTAACTGACGACGGGACCATCTACTTCAGCAGTTCCGGCTCTTCCATTGTCCGTAAAGTCGCGCCAGACGGCGCCATCGAAACGGTTGCGGGCACGTCAGACGGCCCCGGATATTCCGGCGACGGTGGTCCAGCTACGGAGGCCCAACTATACAACCCGCAGCGGCTCGCGCTTGACTCGGCGGGCAATCTCTACATCGCTGACCGCACCAATCGTCGGATCCGTCGCCTCTCGACGGATGGAACCATCAGCACGGTTGCCGGCAACGGCTCGTTCGGTGCGCCGCAGCCCGGGGTCGCAGCCGTGTCGTCTCCGCTGGGCAATGTCTCGGGGGTGCTCGTCGACGAGTTCGACAATCTGTATTTTACGGATCCTACCTTTCACCAAGTGCTACGGGTCAACGCCTCCGATGGTCTGCTCGAGACTGTGGCGGGGGCCGGCACGCGCGGTTTTAGCGGCGACGACGGACCGGCGGAAGCTGCCCTCCTCGATGGCCCGCTGGACCTGGCGTGGGGATACGGCGGCGCCCTGCTGATCGCCGACACCGGCAATGACCGCATACGGGCGGTACTGCTAGACGGCAACATCACAACGATCGCGGGCGTCAGTCACTTCGGCGGCGACGGCGGTCCCGCGCTCTCGGCCTTGCTCAGTCGCCCACGGTCCGTAGCCGTCAGCAGTGATGGGGGACTGGTCATCGCGGACACGCAAAACCACCGCATCCGTGCAGTTGATGCAGAAGGGACGATCACGACGATTGCAGGGACCGGCGTGCCCGGCTTCTCAGGCGACTTCCAACCCGCCACAGCCGCCCGTTTGGAATTTCCCGATCACCTCGCGATCGACGGCTCGGGCAATATTTACTTCGCCGATTCATCACGTCGGAGAGTGCGACGCATCGGGACCACAGGCTTTATTCGAACCGTGGCAGGCACAGGCGAAAACGGTGACTCCGGCGACGGTGGGTCTGCGCTTGCCGCCACTTTCGGCACGATCCGCGGGCTGGCAGTCGATGGCGACGGCAGGGTCTACGTTTCCGTCGCCTCCGCGAATCGAATACGACGGTTCGTGCCAGGCGGCAACATTGAGGCATTCGCCGGTACGGGCGTCTCCGGTTTCAGCGGCGACCAAGGACCCGCCATCGACGCCGAGATCAAGACCCCTGGACTGTTAGCGATAGATTCTGCAGGAACTCTCTACCTCGTCGACCGCGGCAATCGCCGCCTGCGCAGCGTCACACCGGAAGGCATTATTACGACAGTTGCCGGCGCCGATGCCTGCTGCCTAAGCGCAGGGGCGAACGCGTTGTCCGTGAGTCTACCTCCGGCCGACGGTCTGGCCGTCGACAACGACGGCAACATCTTCCTATCAGAATCCGGAAGCATCACCTTCTTCCGATCAGACTTTGAAGAGGGCGCGCTCTCGGTGATCTACAAGATTGAGACGGACGGGCGTATCTGGCCGCTCGTCATTTCAAGGAACCCCGGATTCGAAGGTGATGGCGGGCCGGCGATCGAAGCGGAGTTGCATCAGGTCAAGGGACTCGCAGTCGACACAATGGGCAACGTCTATTTGGCGGACATGCTGAACCATCGCATTCGGCAACTCGCTCCCAACCCGCCAGCGAGCCTGGAGATTATCGGAGGCAACAATCAGACGGGAGCAATCAGTTTCGGTCTTGCCGATCGATTGTCCGTGCTAGTCAGGGATGCCGGCGGCCTGGCACTCCCCAACGTTCGAGTTGATCTCAGCGTCCTCACAGGCGATGCGACGGTTCCCAGTGATTTCCTTATCACGGATTCCAATGGCGTTGGGTTATTTCCCGTTTTCTTTGGCACAACCCCAAGCGAGATCGCTGTACGTGCGAGCGTTGAGGGGTTGCCGCCCGTCGATTTCGCGCTCGAGTCGGTGGCGGACCCCCGAGCCACGCCACCGCTGATCTCAGGTGGAGCATTCGGCGCTCCATGGAGCCAGCCCCGACAACAGGTGCTGTCCAGCGGCGGGCTAGCGGCGGTTTACGGGCTCCGCTTTTTCAGCGGCAGCGAGCGCCGGCAAATCTCAACAACGGATCTAGTCGACGGCAAGCTGCCGACGAGGTTCCATGACACCTGTGTGCTGATCAACGGTAAGAGAGCCTTCTTTCTTTACGCAGGAGGACCGCAGGTGAACTTGCAAGTGCCCGACTTGGGGGACGCGACGATCGCTGAAGTTCGACTTATCCGCGACTGTGAGCTGCCGACAGAGGCGACGTCAGCAACTCTGGAAGTCCCTGCGCAGTCGGCGACGCCGGAATTCTTCTACTGGAAAACCATATCGGGCAATTCGGGCAATTCGGACAATTCGGTCTACCCGATCTCCGCAGTGGATCCAATTACCGGAGTTCGCGTGGGAGTGCCGGGCTTGTTGGGAGAAAGTCTTGAGTTCGCACCGGCAAGGCCGGGGGAACTGGTCGACCTCTATGCGACAGGCTTTGGCGCAACTGATCCCCCGGTCGAGCCGGGAGAGCTGCCCGATTTTCTGGCGAACGTTGTGGGGACGGTCGCGGTCAGCGTCGAAGGGCCGCCGACCAACGGGCCAGGCCGCGGCGAAATCCCGGTCGAAGCTATTCCCTACGTAGGCGCGACGCAATTTGCGGGCGTCTACTTGCTGCGCATCCGCCTTCCGGCCGATCTGTCCGCAGGCGAGCTTGTCGTAAGGGTGTCGATCAACGGATTCCAAAGTCCGCCCGGGTACATCGAAGTGGGCAACTAGGCCAGAGCTGGGTTCGCCCTCTCTCTCTCTCTTGAGCCTTGGAAACAGCGGCAATCGTGGTCTCGATCGGCATTCCCCGAGTAGCTACCGGCCTCCGAGTAGCAATGGAACAGGAAGTCGTGTTAAGCGGTA
>JAPULF010000502.1 GCA_027295245.1 Planctomycetota bacterium | reverse complement strand
TGGTACGCCAGGACTTGTCGATGCTCGTGTCGATGCTCAAATCGTTGCCGGGTCGGCCCGAAGTGTCGATGACCACGAACGGGGCCCTGCTCGAACGACACGCGGCCGAGCTCCGCGGGTCCGGGCTGGATCGAATCACCGTCAGCATGGACACGCTCGACCCGAAGCGATTTCGAGAGATCACGCGCGGTGCCGACATCCAGGATGTTTGGCACGGAATTCGGGCGGCCGTGGCCGCGGGGTTCAAGCACCCGAAGATCAACTGCGTGACCATGAAGGGCATCAACGACGATGAGTTCGCCGACTTCGCGGCCCTGACGTTGGAGAGCGACTTGACCGTGCGCTTCATCGAGTACATGCCGCTCGGGCGAACCGCCTTGGGCGGCGAATACGAGAAGCGGTTCATCAGCGAGCAGGAAATACGAGACCGGATCGCGGCCCGTTTCAGCGAGATGATTCCCGCCCAAAAGGACACCGGCAACGGGCCCGCCATCGTCTGGCGGCTGAAGAATGCCAAGGGCAAAATCGGATTCATCAGCGCCATGTCGAAACCGTTCTGCGCGACCTGCAACCGGCTCCGGCTCACGGCCGAGGGTCAGTTGCGAAGTTGCCTGTTTGACGGGGGCGAGGTCGAGCTTCGACCGCTGCTTCGCCAGTCGGCCGAATCCGAGGCCCGCGGTGGGGGAGCGATCGACCGATTACAGGATGCCTTCGCTCGGTGCGTCGCGTTCAAGCCCGAAGTTCATTCCTATCACGGCAATCGTCAGATGTCTCAAATCGGCGGCTGACTCCGCATTTGCCCACGCGATTACAGCGGCCGCGCCAAGTCCGGGCGTTGGAATCCGGGCACGAATCTTCCGAACGCAATCTTCCCCCCAAAAAACGGCCCAATCCACGCTGATATGCCGGTCCCCGGCCCTCGTTGACGGGACCGCCCTCTTATTTGCTTAATCCGCCGCGGCACGACCTGCCGATCTGCCACCGACCGCATCGCCGCAGGAGTATGTCATGTCGATTCGACCGTTCTCACGCTTCGCGTATGCAATGATTCTTGCGCTGTCGGTGTCGGCGTCGTCGGGCGCCGCGAGGCCGGCACGGGATGTTGGTTGCGGACCGTCGCAAACATCCCGATCGGTGCTGACGTTGCAGAACCACACCGACTCTCCCGTCTATGCCTATCTCGACGGTAAGTTCGTCGGATGTTGCGAGCCGTTTTTAAAGTGCACCATTCGCAACACCGGCAGCGGTGATTTGCAACTGGTCGGTCGGTTTCGATGCGACACCTGGGGACCCGTATCGATACATCTGGAAGCGGGCCAGTCTGCCACCTACACGTTTACCGAGTCCGCGCGGAAGTCTCGCGGCGGCGCGCCGCGGCCCGCTCGAAGCAGATAAGGGATTTGCCGATTCTCTGCGGCGTCGCCCCCGTGGGGGGACCCGTCATGGGCGTGATGCCGCGTGCCGGTCACGGGCCTTGGGCTCGGGATCGCGAACGCCGATTCAGACGCCGATGAGTCGCAGAATATCCTGATACGTGACGAGTATGAACAGCGTCGCGATCAGGGCGATACCGACGAGCTGCGTCGCCACCTGGGTCTTGATGCTGACCGGTTCCCCACGGATCTTCTCGAGCAACAGAAATACAAAGAGTCCACCGTCTACGATCGGCAGCGGCAGGAAGTTGATAACCGCGAGGTTCGCCGAAATCACGCCCAGAAACCAAAGCAGATGGGGCAGGCCCGACTCGGCCAGCTGGCTGCCGATGTGAAAAATGCCCACCGGTCCGCTGATCTTTTCCGTGCTGACCTGGCGCGTGAAGATCAAGTGCTTGATCGTCAAGATCGTGACCATGGTCCACTCGTACGCCCGGCCGAAGCCAACCCCCAGGGCCGTGATCGGGTTGTGTACCGGGTTCTTTTCCATCAGCGGATAGCAGTTGAACCCCGGAACGTAATGGATGCGAAGCAGCCAAGGGTCGGCCCCGGCGGCGGTCACCTGGTATTGTCCGGTTTCGCGGTGTCCATCGGGCGTGACGTACTCGACTTCGACCGTCTTGTCGATCGACTCCCGAAGCAGCCCGGCCACCGCACGCCAATCCGGCAGGCTGACCTTCTTGGGCTCGCCGGCCTCGGTTTTGAGGGTCAACGAGGACGCATCGCCAATCTTGAATATCCTCGCGCCGACCGGTATCTCGAGCGATGCAACGAGGCTGTTGGGTACCGCAAGCGTCGTGCTCTCGACCGTGTCGCCGATGCGATAGGTCAAGGGAACCTGCCTTCCGGTGTTCCGGCGGAAGACCTCGCTGAGTTCGTACCACTTTCGGACCGGTTGGCCGTCCGCCGACAAAATCACCGCCCCTGCCGGAATGCCGGATTCCTTGGCCGGGCTTGTCCGGTCGCCGATGCGGTCCAGGACCGAGGCCACGACCAGGTGTTCCTCGTCGATCGGAACCAGTTCTGCATCGAGCGTCGGCGGCGGAGTCTTCCGAATCAGTGTGAACGGCGACTTCGGTACGACCGTCAGTTCA
>JAPULF010000501.1 GCA_027295245.1 Planctomycetota bacterium | reverse complement strand
CGGTGATTTCGCAGGGCATGTTTAGCGTGAAGGACGGAAGACTCGAGCAGCTCGTCCAGGCGTGGCTCAAGCACGGATTCTGCGCACTCAGTGAGACTCTGTGCGGAGGGTGCGCGTTTACCACTTGCGACTCGTTGGGCGTCGGATGCTCGGACCCGTACACCGCAGCCCGAAACGGATCGGGCGGGGCTTGGCCGCTGGGGCCGAAATCCGAGGTCAACGCCACGACGGGCTTTTTCCCGTTCCCGGCGGGCATGTCGCCGAGCGGAGGTTCGGCGACGATTCGAGGACGCCTGCAAGTTCACACGGCGGATATCGACCCGGACCTGAATGCGGGCGCAGTTTATTTCATCGAAGGCCAGTACGTGACGGAAGACGACGCCTTGGCGGGCAACGCCAGGAATAACGCGTCGTGGCGCCAGATCACGGTTTCGAATAACCCCCCGACCTTTACCGTTTCGGCGGCCGGGTTTCCGACCTTTCAGTTATCGCCGGTCATCGACGCATGGGTGGTCCAAGACGGGAACGTCAAGATCACACCGATTCTCAACGTGGACGAAGGCGGGGTGGGCGTCCACGGGCGGTTCAGAATGGGCGCCTTGGCAACCGATCTCGGCGGCGGCCTGTGGCATTACGAGTATGCCCTTCAGAATCAGAATTCGGATCGGTCCGGCCGGTCGTTCAGCTTGCCGCTTCCGGCGGGTGTCCAGTTGACCAACATCGAATTCCACGACGTGGACTATCACAGCGGTGAGCCGATTTCCGGGACGGATTGGAGCGTGACCGTAGGGGCCAGTTCGGTGACCTGGGAGACGCAGACATTTGCGGCGAATCAAAACGCCAACGCCTTGCGATGGGGCACGCTGTACAACTTCCGGTTCGACGCCAACGCGTCGCCGGGCCTGGGGGACGTGACGATCGGGCTGTTCAAGCCCGGCGCTCCTGCCGATTTGACCGCAGCGAATGTGACCGCGCCGGTCACGGTGCAGTTTGTGGACGGGGCCTGCTGTTTGAGCTTCGGTTGCTTGGAACTGTCGGAGAGTGTTTGCAACAACAACAATGGCGACTTCCAGGGGCTCGGCACGCCCTGCGATCCGCTACCCTGCCCGCCGGCTGTCCCTGAAAATGTGGCCGCCGCCAACAACAATTCCTGCGACGAGATTGACGTATCGTGGAACAGTGTTGTCGACGCCACCGACATCGAGGTGTATCGCAATTCCGTGGACGACAGCGGAACCGCCGCGTTGATCAACACCGTGGCCGGCGCCGCCACGAGCCATGTCGATACGTTTGTCGGCGAGAACGGCAGCACGTGGTTCTATTGGGTCAAGGCCTGCAACGGCAATGGGTGCAGCGATTTCAGCAGTCCCTCGACCTCCGCGACCTTGCAGGTGAAGGGCGACTTCGAGCCCAACGGAATTTTTGACGGGCGAGACATCAACGGCTTTGTTGCGGCTGCGATTGCCGGCGATGCGTGCGCCGATCTGGCCGATCCGTTCGGTACGATTGACGGCGCCGACGCGACGGCGATGGCGGGCCTGTTGGTGCCGTAGCCGCCCGATCGACGCCGGTCGCTCGAAGCGACATACCCGGATCAAACACGGGGGACGTTTCGCCGCGCTACGTACTGCACGGGCGTCAACCCCGGCACCGTCGTCGTCGGAGAATTCAGCAGTGACGGCGGCGTGGACTACGATAACGTGGCGCCGTTCGGGAGCGCCTTGGTTGCGTCGGCGTTCGAGATCGGTTGCGTGTGTTCCAAGAAAAACGCCGGCGCGGGACGGTATTGCCTGCTCTTCACTTGCGTCTGCCTGGGCTGCGCGGCCCAGTCCGTCGGGCCGAAGCTTTCAGCCGAAGACTCCGGCGCTCATCCCTATCCACCGCACTGGTGGGAGCCGATCCCGGAGGATGGCGCGGCATCGTGGGAGATACTCCCGCAGGCGGCCGGGCCGGGCGAGGTCATACTCTCGAAGCGCAACGAACTCGGGTTGCTCTCGAACTTCGCCGCGACACCCTTCGTGTTTCGCGGTCGTCGCTATCAAAGCCTCGAAGGCTTCTGGCAAATGATGAAATATCCGGAGGACGCCTCGGACCCGCGGGCGACCTTTCCTGGAATAGAGTGGCGTCATTCCCGCGAAGAGGTGGCCCAAATGGTGGGATTCGAGGCCAAGGCCGCCGGTGACCTGGGCAGCGAGGGCATGCGGCTGATGGGTATCAACTGGGTGACGTTCGAAGGTCGCCGAATGCAATACCGCACGCAAGAACGGAGGGTGCATTATCAGGTGATCGTCCAAGCCACCCGGGCAAAGATCCGTCAGAACCCGCGTGTTCGCGAGGTCTTGCGATCAACGGGCGATCTCGTTCTTCGACCGGACCATCGTCGGCCTCCGGATACACCGCCGGCATGGCGATATGACGAGATACTAATGAGCATTCGCGACGCCCCTGAAGGGTCGGGGGAAGCGAAGACCGGTTCGAGATAGTCTGACCGTATGCGCGGGGGGCGCGCCCGGTCGGGTCGCTCGCATTCATGGTCCTCGGGGGCTTGTCTTGGGCGGACGCAGTCGGCCAAGTGTGAATGGATGGCGACCGGGAAGACAAACCGCGCGGCCGATTTGCGACATCTCTGGTGGCCTGCTGGAGGTGTGGGTTGGACCGCAGTTCGAGGCCGGCCCGAGTGACATTGGCAGACTGTCTCAGAGCAACGCTTGGCTTCCGGGCTCTGAGTACGTAAAATGCGCGAACTCGACCGAGTTGTCTGACAAACTGGCTCGTAATGACCAACATTTTGACGAACGCAAGAAAAGGACGGGAACATGAATCTCCGATCGATCACACTGCTCGCGCTTTTTGCAGGGTCGCACACTTCGGCTGTGGCCCTTGCCGATTTCAATG
>JAPULF010000500.1 GCA_027295245.1 Planctomycetota bacterium | reverse complement strand
CCGGCACCTCGGCGACCGGGTCCGTTTGAGACGATACGACCCTGCCATGGCGTAGGAAGTGGATGGCCCCGGACCGTTTTTCACTGGCAATCAAGGCCCATCCGATCGCCGCATGGGCCGTCGAATTCGCCGGCCCAATCTCACGGCTCAAGGGGTCTATCACCGATCGGCGGCCCCCCGGGCACGGAGCACCGCGAGCACTCAATCGTCAGCGGCCCACCAGCGTCGCCACGAACGATTGCACGTCGCCCCCGTCGAGCACCAGATTGCCGTCCTGGTCCAGCATACAGACCAGGATCGAATCCTGATCATCGAGCAGCAATTGTGCGACGAAGAGCGCTACGTCGCTCGACTCCGAATCACACGAATCCGGAATCCCATTCGAATTGCAGTCCCCGCTCGTGCCCGTCACGATGTCCCGGGCATCATTCGCCCCGTTCCCGTTGCAATCGGCCTGCGAGCCGTCGTAAACCGTCAGGAAATGTTGAAAGTCGCCGCTGTCCACGTCGCCGTCCTGATCGATATCGGAAATACTGCACGGGTCGTCGGGCGTGTGAAAGCCGACCGGGCCGGTGAAGCAGTTCGCGAACTCGGCAAGGTCGGCGGGATCGACGTCGTTGTCACCGTCGTGATCGAACTCTCGCCGGCCGAGCGAATCGAGGAACGCGATCAACGCATCCTGCTCCGCCGGCGTCGATGCCTCGAAGTTCGCCTCGGAAAACGCCGCCTCGCTGCCGGCCGCCCCGTGCTCCGCGATCGCCGCCCGAATCCGCTGCCCAAACCCGCCCCCCGTGGCCCGCCCGTCGTGCAGAAGCTGTGCCCGCACGCGAAGACCCCACAAAGGCGCCGTCCGCATCTCGGACTCCGACGCCCCGCCTTGTTCGATCCCGTCGCCCAGGGTCCCCATGTCGTGCAGCAGGAAGTCGGAATACGGCTGGATCACCTTGCCCGACAGGGCCCCCTCCGCCGCCGGCCCGGTCGTGAACGACTGCACGTGGCATTCCGCGCACCCGATGTTGTTGAAGATCGCCTCGCCGCTCATCCCCGATTTGGGTGTCTGCGGCGGCGGCGCCAGAAAACGCTGAAAGTCCGTGACTCGATCGATGAAGTGAGGATTGCCCGGATTTCCCCCTTCCGGTCCATCCTCCGGATCGGCCACCGTGTCGCACGCCTCAAGGTCCGGGGCCCGGATGCCGTTCGGATCGTTTTCCGCCGGAACCAGCCGGTTCGTCAAACCCATTTCGTTCAACGCCGCGTCCCCGGAAAATGACAGCCCCGTAGCCACCTGCGCCTTCCAACCGAACCGGCCCACCCGCGCCGGCCCCCCGGGATCCTCCAGCGGCTGGACCATGTGCGCCACGCCGCTCACGTTGGGTGGCGGAGACGTCTCATTCGCCAGCAAGTCGGCGTCCGCAATCGCCTCCACAAGGCCCAGTCCAAACGTGTGCGGCGTCAACCTGTTCGCCACGATGTTTGCCTCCGGCGGGATGACCTCCTGACACCCGGCCAGCGACTGGGCCTGCAGCAGCGACCCACCGAACTGCGACAAGGGATCGAAGCCGCTCTTGTCCACGAACCCGAAGCGCGTCACCAACACCGATCCCGAACCGCCCACGCCCGGCACGCTGTGGCACGAAACGCACGCGTCCCGGTTGAACACGGGTCCGAGCCCGTTCGGCGGGGTCAGAACCTCCTCGAAACTGGCCTTCCCCGCGACAAACCGCGCAAATTCGTCGGCCGCAAGATCCGGCAGGGGATCGCCCATCGCCGGCTGAACCGCGATCCCGCACGCGTCGTTCAACTCGTTGCAGGCGCCTGCGCAGGGGTCCAGCGGACCCGGACCCGGAAGCACGCCGTCGAACACCGCGATACCCGCCCCCAAGTCGCCGTCCACGCTCATCACCCCGAACCCGATCTCGTGCCCGCCCGGCCCGAACAGCCCCTCGACATCGATCGCGAAATGTATCGGAACCGCCACCGGATTGCCGTTGTCGATCGTGCCGAACGCCCCCTGCGCCGGTGCCGGAATGACCGGCCCGAGCGTCCCGTCATCGTTGAGACCGTAGAACGAACCGTCGACATAGAGCACCGGACGATCCCAATCAACCGTGTCGGCGCTCGCGTAGCTGAGTAAATCGAATTCAAGACCGCTTCCATTCAGCTCCACCGACCCCTGGCTCGCCCACGCGAAGCCCCCGACATTCGTGTCATTCTCCGGACCGGTGACGTTCAGATCGTTCCCTGCGTAACTGATCGCACTTTCTTCACCCGGGTTCACCGGCACGTTGTCAACCCACGCCGTCGAACCGTTGAAGCCGTTGTTGGCCACCCCGATCGCCGCAAAACACGCCCCGTCGATGCACCGCTCGACCCCGTTGCAAAACAGCCCGTCCGCGCAATTCGCGGCGGTCAAACATCCCTGGCACACATTGTTGGACTCCTCGCAAAGCTGCCCGGCGCACGGCGGCTTGCCCGGCTGGCAAACACCCCCAACGCATTGCTCGGCGCCGTTGCAAAACACGCCGTCGTCGCAATCGCCGTCGCTCAGGCAATCCACACAAATATCGTTGGCCTCGTCACAAAGCTGGCCGATACAGGGCGATGTTCCCGGTTGGCAGTCGCCACCCGCGCACGACTCCTCGCCGTTGCAAAACAGGGCATCGACGCAATCCCCGGCGACGATGCAGTCATCGCAGACAAACTCGGAAACCTGGAAATCATCGACTCCCGCCTCCGTCACCGAACTGGACGCATCGCTCGTCGAGAATCGCACCCGCACGGCCGCCGTCGGCGTCACAAAATCTCCCACCCGGAAGCTGGCGATCTCCCACACCCCGCCGGTGCCGCCGGTCGAATGAACCGCCGTCCAGTTCGATCCCCCGTCGCTCGAAACCTCGGTCAACAGTAGATCGCCGTCCGGCGTGCCCGCATCGCTCGAGAAGAACCACCGGGCATACGTGATCCGGGCGTCGGTCCCGCCCAAATCAAAAACCGGCGAGAGCAAGAACGTCGGCCCGCCGTCAACGTCGGAGTCCGCCGCGTTCCCGCCGGCCGCTCCGTTCTCGGTCACAAACGCTATCTCGTTGCCCGACCCGACGGTTGCATCGGCGAACGGCGCCGCCGGGGCCCCGCCGAACAACGTCCCGTTAGGGGCCGCCGCCGCCCAACCCCCGGACACCAGACCGGGATCATTCATGACCGTCCAGCCGGACACGTCCCCCTCCAACTCATCCCGAAAGCTGACCAAGCCGCCGTTCGCCGCCGTCGCGACGTACGGCGACGTCGCCCCGTCCGCCGGATCGGTAAACACCCCCCCGCCGCTGAGCGCGGCACTGAAGTAGAACGACACCTGGTCAAGACAGACAAACGCCCCGAACGAAGCGCGATATAGATCACCCCCGAGCGGCGTCATCGGCGTGCTCGCAAACGGCCCGCCGTTCACCGAAATGTGAACCGCCGGACTCGTCGGATCCAGCGGTTCCCCGACCGCCACGATCCCAACCTGCACCTCCGCGGACCCGTCCGGAGCGA
>JAPULF010000050.1 GCA_027295245.1 Planctomycetota bacterium | reverse complement strand
CGGCTTGTCGGTGTTGCCAGGAATTTTTCGACTATCTCGGCCGTCGGCCTGAGGCAATGGCGGGTGTGCTTTCTCGTGTCTTGCACACGGCCCTTGGGGCGCGGGTCGCCGCTCGGCCTCTTACCCCGGATAATCTTGTACCTGAAGAGCATCGCGAACTTCCCGCCAAATCCATTCCTCTTCTTCCACCGAAAATCGTAGAAACATCGGTCGTGTCTAAGCCGCCAGAGCATGGAGGACGATCATGCAACTTATATCCGGAAACGAAGCGTGAGGCGCAATCAGGCCCGCCGTTCATTCAGTCGTGGTGGTTTGGGTGATGTACGAGGAGAACGCCCGATGAGCACCACGATCACACTGCCCCCGGGTCCGCCCGGCACCCGATCGAATTCCGCCCCGCCCACTCGAACGGAGGGTTTGTTTCCCGCCATTTCCCGAGAGCTGAAGATTCTCTTCTGCGGGTTGATGGCGATCGCGTCCGCCTGTGTCGCAGGCTACGCATGGGCCGCGGATCAGTTCTAGCGCCCTGCGTCAGAACTGATTCTCACAGGGCGCGACTAAGCAAATGAGACCCGGACCGTAGAAGATCCCGGCGTAGTTGTCGCAATCGGACGCGCTGACCGTGAGACAGTTGCCGGATGGCAGGCAGCAGGCACCGACGGGCGGTCCGAATTCATCACTGCCGATGGATCCGCCGCCGAGAAATAGGCCGCCACGTAGCCCGGCGTCGAGGACGCCTCCCGTGCCGCACCCGTTTAGCACCAAGCCGCACGAAAGCAGCAAGATCGCCCCCACGGCGAATCGTGACATTGTGGCCCCTCCTCCCGCTGCGAACGTCCGCTATGTTCGAATCACCGTCCGTTCGTGACGGCGAACAGCAAGCGGCCCCGCAGTTGCTCCATCCATCATAACATTCCGGACGGATAAAGACATGCCGTCTTTTCGCTCGGGATTTGCGGACGCCGCGGCTCAGCGCGGACCGTATCGGACGACGGTCGGGTCTTCGTCGGTCAGATTTCGACGTCTCGGGGCGGCCGCCTGTTTCGCCGGCACGCCGACGCGATGGTTGCGATCGCGTATCCGATTCGCGGCGTTCGGCATGATTGCCGATGGCGCGGGCGGACGGGCTGGACACGCCGCGGTTAGTAGACAGCAGACTCGTTGCTGTGCGTCCGCCCGGACCGACTATCCGGGTCGCAAGTATGTGGCACCGCCCCGGCGGGGTCACGACTATTGAATGAGGCATGAGCCAGGCGCCCAACCAGTCTGATCGCTCGGAAGTCGGTTTGCGTCGTGAATGCCGCTAGTTGCGACACACTGAGTCCTTGAGTCAGCCGTTCAATCGAGTGATGCTGGTGGTATAATTCATTTCTTATTCCGAACTTCATGAGGAGGGTTCTGAGCCATGGACCATCTGATCCAACGGACCATTCCGATCCGTTTCGTCTTCGTGAGTTTTCCAACGGGACACAAGCCCAGACGCCGGTCGGGCTGCGCATCGACGGCCCGGAACAGGTCTTGAGGATTATGGTGCGCAAGCGGGCAACGTCTCTGCGAAATGGCCTGCTCGAGGGACAACGTGCCTTGAGCGGCTCAATAGAAAGCCCATAAATGCGGACTTCAGAAGGGGTTAGGCAGCAGGCGTTCCTTCCCGGATTTCCCGGATGAGCCGAAAAGGGTCCACGGGTGCAGGGCCGTGGCCGCCGTTCAAAGTCTGCCGAGCGAGGGAACTTGACCGAATTTCGTTGCGCAAGCATACCAAACGCGACTGTATACATGGCGGCTCCCGGTCGGTGCAGCCTACAGCCTGACGGGCAATCCGCTCTATCCCCGCGCGAACGCGTCACAAGTGAGGAGATGGCCCGTGTCATTGAACCCAAAAGGCTTTGTCGGTCGATTTGCTTTTCTGATTGTGGCATGCACTTGGGGAACTTCCCATTCGACATTCGCTCAGGATTGCAACAACAACGGCATCGACGACGCATGTGACATCGACTGCGGCCTCCCCGCCGGACCATGCGACGTGCCTGGCTGCGGCGGCAGTCAGGACTGCAACGGCAACGGCGTACCGGACGAGTGTGATGTCGTCGGCAGCTTCCTCGATGTTTCGCCGAATCTGGCACCCTTCACTACAACGAGGACATACCTCCTCTCCAATCCCCCGCCGGCGGCGGACGACGTCCTTCTGGAATTCAGTGCCCGGGCAGACCTGAACTCGGACAACGAAACTGTAGAAATACGACTCAATCAAATCGTCGTCGGAACGGTTTTCGTCACGGGTTTTCTCAGCTGCGTCGATCAGATCGACCAGCTAGTAGTTCCGTCCGCGACGTGGAATTCCGCGCGCGATCCGAACACCGGCGACGTGCTGATTTCGATGGTACCCTCGGAATTCGTCGGTGCGGGATGTGGTTTCTCTTTCATACAAGTCCAAATCGAGTACCAGTCGGTGACCGGCGATTGCAGTTTCGACGGCGTGCCCGACGAGTGCCAGCTCGTCGGCAATGACTGCAATTCCAACGGCATACCGGACGAATGCGATGCCGATTGCAACGAAAATGGGGTCGCTGACGAATGCGATATCTCCGGGGGTACGAGCCCGGACTGCAACGGCAACGGCATTCCCGATGAATGCGACCTGCTTGACACCTACACGGCAGACTCAGGCGACTTGTCCCCGTTCGATGCAAACAGCCCACAGCAATTCACCCTCCCCAATCCGCCCGACACGGTTGGAGACGTGCTATTGACGATTTCTGCGATCGGCGACTTTGACCTCGGGACTGAATTGGTCACCGTCGATCTCAACAACATCACTTTGGGGCAGGTCTTTGAAACAGGTGGCGCGGACTGTCCGACAGAGTCCATTGCCATGTTGACCATTTCGCCCGCGAGCTGGAACGCCGCGCTGGCAAATACCGCGAACGAATCGGTAATGGTATTGACGCCCTCGGGCACCGTCGATCCCGGTCAATGCAACCC
>JAPULF010000005.1 GCA_027295245.1 Planctomycetota bacterium | reverse complement strand
GACCGACTTTGCGGCCGAAGAGCTAGAACTGCAAGAACCAGCATCATCGGGCCGGCGATGCATGCGAGCAGGATCGTCGGCCAGAGGCGACCCGATCGTGCCGACTCGTGCGTGGAGCCGGACGGTGCTTGATTGTCACTGGTGGCGTCATGCACGCTGACACTCGATCGCAGTTACTTCCAACAATCGGCGTGGCCGATCAATCGAGGTTCGCTCGGCTACGGAATTGTATGATCCGCCGGTTGGCTATTTCTTCTTTTTCTGTTGTTCGAGCCGCTTGCGGGTCTCCTTCACGAGTTCCTCGATGCGCGAATAGGGTTGGATGAACTCCACGCGACCGTCCTGAAAGAGCACGTTTCCCCCCTCGTTGTCGTGACAGCCCTTCTTTTCGTACATCAGTACGTTCGTTGGATTGCTGCTCGGGGTTTGACCGGTGATGTATTCGTAGCACGCGTTCAGGTCGCGCGGCGCTTTGCCCGAACTGGGACACACAAACTGCTTCTCGGTGCAATAATTATCTTCGACCAGCGTCTTGACTTCCGACGGGAACTTACTGTCATCCTGCGCGTGCATGTACATTCCCTGTCCGATCAACCGCATGTTCGCGGCGCAGACCGTCCGCTTCGCGAGTTCCCTGGCTCGCGACAGTGAGGGAAGCAGGATCGACACCAGCATGGAGGTCGTTCCGATATCCGTGCTGAGAAGCGACTGGCTGCCGAAGGGAAATGGCCCGTACGAAGCGTAGAGGATGCCGTCGGGGTCCGATCGGCTGGTGCGGACGTCGGCGAAGAGGTGCCGCGTCAGGGCTCGGCTGGTCGGAAAACTCGACATGTCGAAGTCGAATCCCTCGGCCGAAGCCATTCCCGCCGCCATCTGACCGAAGAGCAGCAGGAAGGGATACAGTTGCTCGGTTCCTGCGCGGGTATCGGAATAGGAGACGGTTGGGCCGAGCTTGCCGAGCACCTTTCGGCCCGCGACGAAGTCCGGGTTCTTCAAGATCGAATCCTTGGGGTCGTTGCCGTCCAGCATGCGATCCAGGGCGCCGATCACCATTTGCGGATACAGGGCGACGATCACGCGGTGCTTGTGCGACGTCCAGGCCGGCGCCACCGGCATCGGTGCCCCGGTCACCTTCACGTACTCGATTGTATGGTCTCGGTACGTTCGCTTGCCGACGGTGATAGCGTCTTCCGCGATCGTTTCCGCGATCGCGCCGACGATTCCGCGGAGGCTCTGCTGCAGGCGATCCGGGTCCGACGATTCCATCACGATCGTCATGCCGGTGAAGAGAATGCCGCCGTTCTCCGGGGCGTCGTACATGACGATGGTGTCGCCGATCGTGCCGAGCAGGTCCCGGTCCAACTCGAAGCCGAGAATACCCTCGAACTTCTCGATTGCCTCCATCATGTCCCGGTGCATCTCGGGGTCGAACGATTTGCACAGTTCGAGAAACTTCTTGTAGATGCCCGACAGATCGATGTTGCAGGCGAATGCCCACGAGGGCTCCTTGGGAATCAGGGCCAGGTCGGCATCGGTCAACGGATTCGAGGCCTGCTTCGAGAAGAGCCCACCACCCTCGCCCGCGGTGTGCAGGTAGAGTCCGCCGTAGCAGCCCTTGTCGGCGTAGTGCAACTCCCAGGCGATGGATCGCAGGCCGGAGCTTGCGATCCCTTCGAGCACGGCCGTCACCATGTGACCGTCCTCACCGACCATACCCGGCAGGATCGCCTTGGCCCGTTCCAGCAGGCCGGCCACGTCGAGAAACAAGCAGTACGCCCGTCCGTCGGGGCTGCCGCCGATTCGTTCGCGCGGCAGCGTCATCTGCTTGCTGTCGGCCAGTGCGGCTCCCGATCCGCCGATACGCCGGGCGATCTTTTCGACCGTCGGCTCGCCTGTCGCCAGGACGAAGTACTCGTCGATGACGCCGTAATAGAGTGCTCCCACGGGCGGCGGGGCCTCGATTCGCTTCATGGTCGCCCCCGCGACCGTGGCGCTCTCGGCCGGCGGGGCGTTCAACGCGGCCATGAGTTTCTCGAGGTCCTCGACAAATGTCTTTCCGGCCTTGCCGAGGTGAACAACCATGGCGGCATGGACGAACGGTCCGCGATCGCCCATGCCTCCGTCGATCAGGGCCAGTGCCGCCGGACGCTTTGCGAGCACGCCGAGGAGCCGCTTGCCGATCGTGTAGATCTCCCATTGCTCGTCGTCATCCAATTCCGTTTTGGCGTAGCCGTCGATCGCCGCATGCAGGCCGTCCAGGAACGACCGCATCTGAGGGTCCTTCAGGAGCTTGCCGAAGGCGGTGTTTTGCGAGACATAGTCGATGTGGTCGTCGCCGCCGCGGCTGAAGTAGAGCAGCGTGCCCTCGGGCATGACCTTCGCCAGGTCGATTGGCTGGGCGTGGGAGGCAGCAATGCCTAACTGAAAGAGTGTCAGACAAACCAGTGGCAAACGATAAGTACTGGTCGACTTGTCGAACATGTCGGTTTCTCCTCGGAGCAAACGTCCTCGCTCGGATTCATGTGATTTCGTTCTTGAACAATGTTCGCAGCATCCCATTATGCCTCCGGGCTCGGAATCGACAATGGCCAAAATCCGATCGGAGCACGGCGGCGTGGATTCGAGATTCGCCTATCGCTTCACGGCGACCCAGCAACCGTCCCCGATCGGAACGATGATGCTCTGGAGGCGTTTTTCGGTCGCCATGTAGTCGTTAAACGCCTTGACGGCCGGGGCCTCGCGGTCGGTCGGATGCTCGTCGAATAGTTGTCCGAAGGCGAACGCGTTGTCGACCATGAACAGTCCCCCCTGCTTGACAATCCTGAGACACTGGTCGATGTACGCGGTGTACCCCGCCTTGTCGGCGTCGATGAACACCGCGTCGGCAGAATCGTCCGCGAACGTCGGGAGGATCTCGGCGGCCGGGCCGTGATGCAGTTCGACGCGCCCGGCCACGTCGGATCGCGCGATCCAGTCCCGTGCAAAGTCGGCGTGGTCTTTGGATATCTCGATCGTTCGCAAGCGTCCGCCGTCGGGCAGGGCACGGGCCATGGCGATCGCCGAGTAGCCCGCCAGCGTGCCGATCTCGATCACCTCGCGGGCGCCGCAGAGTTTTAGCAGGATCTGCATCAGGCTTGCCTGCTCCGGCGATATCCAGATTGCCGGAATCCCGGCGGCGGCCGCGGCCTCCTTCAAATCGCGGAGAAAGTCATCTTCCGGCGTCGTACGGGCGGCCAGGTATTCGAAGTGTCGGGCGGTGACGACGGTCGATTCGGCGGACATTGATCGTTCCCCTGCGCCGGCTTTCGTCCACGGCCCGCCGACAGGGCTATTCTAAATCACCGCACGCAATGACGCGACACAGACGCACCGCGGGCATTCGACCCACACGGTCCTCCGAAACGGCGGGAGCGATCGCTTACATGAACGCATGCGAAACCTCATCCTCCGAGCAAGGCACAAGGCTCGGTTCGATCAGCGGTCGTCGGAGCGACCGGTCTTGTCGGCGTGGGAGTGCATGATGTGCATTGCCA
Source organism: Planctomycetota bacterium (assembly GCA_027295245.1). Lineage (GTDB taxonomy): Bacteria > Planctomycetota > Phycisphaerae > UBA1845 > UTPLA1 > JAPULF01. The sequence continues at coordinate 1,708 of JAPULF010000005.1, read as the reverse complement.
CCAGTCGGGCCACCAGCACGGCCAAATACAACTGCCCGACGAATGCCTGCACGGCCGCGGACATCCGTGCCGCGGGCGAGGTCGGGACGATGTCTCCGTAGCCCAGCGTCGTCATGGTTACCAGGCTGTAGTAGATCGCGTAGCCGGCGTCGTCGCCGCCGAAATGCATCGATCCCTGCCGATTCGGGTCGGCATGTGCGAAGGCGAATGATCCGGGAATAAATTCGTAGAGCAGCGAGTATCCTACGGCCCAAAGCACGGCAATCAGGAGGTAGGCGCAGAGGGATGCGCAGATCGTGTCGAAGGTCACGCGGTCTACTGTGAACAGGTGTCCCAAAATGACGATCACGACGTATCCGAGAAACAGGACCTTCAGCGAGTTGCCGGCGAACTCGAATTCGAGCCGATCCGAGGCAAGCCAGAGCACGTGCAGCGCGAGCGCCGGGCCTGCAAGCGACAACGCAATGATAGTCGTCTTGCGCCGCTTGCTAACGGCGAAAACGGCCGACAGGAACATGGCGGTCAGAGACACTGTGATGACCGTGCCGGCGAACTTCGAGCGAAGTTCAGGGCCGAAGTGACGCACAATCGGCGCCGTCAGCATGAGCAGGAGTATCGCGGCCAGGAGCTGTGCGAATCGGTAGCGTGACATTTCCAGTGATTTCCCAGACGAGCTACGCCTGCCTGCTAGAGACCGGCGACATCCCGAAGCGTTCGACAAAAATGGCGTAAAACGACGGGACGACGATCAGCGTCAGCAGGGTCGCAACGATCAGGCCGAAGATCATAAGCCAGGCCATGCCCTCCCACAGCGGCCCGCCGGCGATGGCAAGCGGTAGCAGTCCGCCGATCGTGGTCAGCGTGGTCATGGCAATCGGAAGTAGGCGGACCTGCCCGGCCTGCACCAGGCACTCGCGAAACTCTTCGACGGTCAGGCCCAAGATTGGTCCCGATCCCTTCTTCTGGTCGGACTTCTCCTTCACGAGCACCTCGGCGAACTCGATGTAGATGATGGCCGTGTTGACGACGATTCCGAAGAGCGCGAGCACCCCGAGCTGCGGCATGAAGCCGAGTGGGTTGCCGGTCAGGTACAAACCGAGGAAAGCTCCAATCAATGCCAAGGGCAGCGTGGACAGAATGATCAACGGCTTCGCGAAGCCGTTATATTGGATAATCAGCAGAAGGATGATGGCCAGCACCGAGATCGTCAGCGCGACACCGAGTTCCCCCTTGGCCTGTTTCGATTCAAACAGTTCGCCGCCAATCTCCGACCGGTAACCGGGCGGCAGATCTTTCTTCCATTGCTTGAATTCATCCGTCGCCATCATGTCGTTGACGATGTTGTTCGCCTGGTACCCCGCTTCGTTTCGGGCCCGGACTTCGATCACGCGTTGCAAGAACCTGCGATCGATGCGGGCCGGCTTCCAAGTGGGCCGCAGGTCCGCAACCGCGTCCAGTGGAACCTTGCCGCGGAACCCCTCGACGTAAACCTTTCGAAGTTCGTCGATGGATTTGCGCTGTTCGGAGGGCAATCGCAGATAGACCGGAACCAGATGGTCGCCTTCGCGAAAAGTGGTCAGGTAGTGGCCGGAGAAATAAGCGTTTAGAGATTGTGCCAGGCCGAGGTTCGTGACGCCGGCGAGGTTCGCCTTGTCCTCGTTAACGTCGACCTCCAGCTCATAGCCCGGCGACCCCCACGACGCGTAGA
>JAPULF010000499.1 GCA_027295245.1 Planctomycetota bacterium | reverse complement strand
ACCATCGCCCTGCTGGTCAAGCAAGGCTATCGCGTCGGCATGGTCCACATGACCAACGGAGAGCCCACGCCCCTGGGCGATCCCAAGACGCGAATGAAGGAAATGAAGGCCGCTGCGGATGTTCTCGGCGTCGCTGCCTGTGAAATGATCGACCTCCCCAACAGGGTCCTCATGGATGGACCCGAACCGCGGTTCGCCCTGGCCGCCGTGATTCGCAGGTTCCGGCCCAGGGTCCTCGTTGGAATCGCCGGACGAACCGTCTCCGCCTCGCCAGATCATTACCAGGCACAGCTCATCACCGAAGCCACGCGGTTCTACTCCCAACTGACCAAGTGGGACGACCGTTTCGACAACACCGCGCCCCACCGCGTGGACCATCTGATCTATCGCCCGATCTCCAGGGCCGCCAATCCCGTCTCCTGGCCGGCACAGTTCGTCGTGGACATTTCCGACACGATCGACCAGAAAATCCAGGCCGTATCCTGTTACAAGTCCCAGTTTCCGCCCGAACGGATGGAGTTCATGGAACACTACCTCCGCTCAGCGTCGGGATATGAGGGTGGCAGCTGCGGATATCGATATGGCGAACTCTATGCCGTCCCGCGCCCCCTCGGCGTCAAAGACCCCATGACCCTCTTCGACAAGTGGCCGCTGCCATCGCCGATCGATCCGCCGAGAGTCTGAAAGGGTGGCCGACAATCGGAGTCGGATCCGAGCCAAGCCGGTCAGAAAAGCGTCGCCGTGCGTCAACAAAGCCGGATTCTCGGTTTCGATCAGGATTCGGATAGCTAGGAAAGCGCTATCCAACCACGCCCTCCAAAGATCCGCGTACCCAACAAATCGTTCGAGAATGGGCTATTTCACGTTGACGCATCGTCCCCGACTGCGCTTCCGGGCGATCATACGACGCCCCCCCACGGTCCGCATTCGGGCACGGAAACCCTGTTTGCGCAATCGTTTACGTATGCTTTGGCGATGAGGATAATGCACGTCCAGTTCCTTTTCTCAAGCTCGATGAGACTCGTCGAGTTCCACAGGTTAGACGCTCTTCGGTCTCATCACAACCCCTATTGCGACCGCTGTCCCAGAATCGCCGTTTCCCGCTCGAAATCCACGATTTTCCGTTTGCCGCGCGGCCCGACCTCTGATAGACTGCCCCACGCCCTATGGGCAGAACGGGGACTTTCATAACCCTCCGCGGGTTTTTTCAAAGTATGGTGCCAACAGGAGAATGACAGCTATGGAGGAGTTCGAGACTCTGAAAAGGCTTATTGAGGCGGCGGGCGAGGACGTGGCCAAAGCCGAGGGCGGCAATAAAGCCGCCGGCACTCGCGTTCGAAAATCCATGCAGGATATCAAGAACGCCGCCCAGGCAGTGCGTAAGAAAATCCTCGAAGTCCGGTCCTCCGAGGAGACTTCGGCGTAGCGACGCACTAGAACCGACGCCCTGATCGCCCCAAGGGCCGGTCAGGCACTTTGCAGCCTGAAGAAGACCCGCTGAAACGTCCCTCCGACGTAAGCGCCCGTCCCCATGACGAGAAGCCATGCCGCCTCCGCAGATCCTTGACGTCAGCACCGTTGATTGCGACAGGATCCTCTATTCCCGTGAACAAATATACGAAAGCCTGCCCCAACGCTTCGAATTCTCCCAATTGGACGCGATCGTACACCTGGATCGAGACACCCTCATAATCGCCGGCTACCGCGACATCCGCGACGACGAGTGGTGGTGCCGCGGCCACCTGCCGCAAAAACCTATATTCCCGGGCGTCCTCATGTTGGAAACGGCCGCCCAGTTGGCCGGCTTCTTTCGAGAAATCGTGGTGCCATCCGACGACTTCTTGGGGTTCGGAGGCGTGGACCTCGCCAAGTTCAGGATTGCGGTGGTTCCACCCGCCCGCGTGATTCTGATCGGTCGGGCCATCGAGACCCGAAAACGCCGGTTTGTTTGCGAGATTCAGGCGTTTGTCGACGGAACCATGGCGTTCGAGGGCACGATCACCGGCATACCGTTCGAACTCCGAACCTGATCACCGCGGCGCCTTGCGGTCGACGCGGCCTACGACCGACCGGCCGCCGCCTTTCGAAGGGCCGCCACCGCATTGGTCTTTTCCCACGTAAACCCAGGGCCCGTCCGCCCGAAATGGCCGTGTGCCGCCGTTTCTCGATAAATCGGACGCTTCAGCCGCAGATAGTCGATGATTCCCGCCGGCTTCAGGTCGAATTGATCCCGAATCATCCGCTCGATCCGCCGCTCGTCGATCCGGGCCGTGCCTTCGGTGTTCACCAGCACGCTCACCGGCTCCGCCACCCCGATGGCGTAGGCCAATTGCAACTCACAAATGTCCGCCAGACCGGCCGCCACGATGTTCTTGGCGATGTGCCGGGCCATGTAGCTGGCGGACCGATCCACCTTCGACGGGTCCTTCCCGCTGAAAGCGCCCCCGCCATGGGCGCCCCGCCCGCCATAGGTGTCCACAATAATCTTGCGGCCGGTCAGCCCCGTGTCCCCGTGGGGACCCCCAACCACGAACCGACCCGTCGGATTGATGTGGAACCGGATCCGATTGTTCCACAAATGCGGACATTCGGCATTCACGGCCGGTTTGATGACCTTGTTGATAATCGCCTTCTTGAACTTCGTATTGACGTTGCCCTGACGATCCAGCAGGCTGGCCCGATCCTCGTGCTGTGTCGAGATCACGATGGCCACCAGACGGATCGGAGTCTGACCTTCATATTCGATCGTCACCTGGCTCTTGCTATCGGGTCGAAGCCACGGGAGCACCCCGTTGCGCCGAACGTCCGCCAACTGCTCCACCAGCCGGTGAGACAGATGAATCGGCAGCGGCATGAGGGCCTTGGTCTCGCGGCACGCAAAACCGAACATGATGCCCTGATCGCCCGCCCCCTGGGCCTTCTTTCGCTTCCGATCGGCGGTGACGCCCTGGCTGATATCCGGCGACTGACTGTGCAGGGTCCTCACCACCGCGCAGCTTTCGTGGTCGAAACGGCAGGCCGGATCGGTATAGCCGATTTCCTTGATGGTCCGCCGTACTTCACTCTCGATGTTGTTGAGGGCCAGTTCCGCCTCGCGATTGTGTACCGTGACTTCCCCGGCGATTACAACCAGCCCGGTCGTGACGAGCGTCTCGCAGGCCACGCGGGCGTCCGGATCCTTTTGCAGAAGCACATCCAGAACAGTGTCCGAAATCTGGTCGGAGATCTTGTCGGGATGCCCCATGCTGACCGACTCGGAAGTGAATTGATGCCTGCCGTTGCTGTGTGCCATGCCGTTCGTTCCCAAACGAGACTCCTTCGGACCGGCTTTCCCGCGAGCGCCGCCGCGCGATGCCGAACGCCTTCCAACCCGTTTCATGATAGCCACCGCCCGTGATATCGAAGGGGCGATCATAAGGACGAGCAGGTCGGCGGGCAAGAGATCTGTCGCCTGTGATTTGGAGTGCGGCACTGCGGCCCGCCGATGTTCAGGAAATCGGCGACCGGACCCGACCCGCGGCGCGGGCCTTGGTAAACGCACCTTGCACCGAATTTGCACGCCCGATCTTTTTGTGCGGTTTTCGGTCCCGTTCGGGCACCGTTGCGGCTACGATATCCGCGATGTGCCCGCGAAACACCCAGGATCAGCGAGGACGACCATGAAATGGTACATGCGGCGAAAGGCCCTGCTGTTGGCGGCACTTACACTGGGCACCACGTTTCAAATCTCGGCCTGCGCCCAAGCCACCAGCCTCTTCGGGCTACAGGTGTTTTTCTCTTCCTTCACGCTTCCCTTGAACGAACTGCTCGTTCAGGTGTTTGCCGGGATCGCCGGGTTGATACCGACGTTCAATATCGTCTAGGAGTCTGTGGCAAAAGGGGACTGGCTCCGCGCCAAACAACCCTCCCGCTACCGAAAAAAACGGTCCGCGAGGTGCCTGTCCCCTTTTGCCACCTTCGGTGGTCGGGTCATCAATGGCGGCTATGAGGCCGGTGGTTCGTCGCCCTTTTGCGATGGG
>JAPULF010000498.1 GCA_027295245.1 Planctomycetota bacterium | reverse complement strand
GCGTCTGACGTGTCGGTAGGCTACCACCGCCGAATACCGTGATCGAGTATATTGACGGCCGCATGACTGCGCCGACATCGTCCATTTCAGAGGAGACCCTCGACGGGGTCATCGATCGCGTCATCTATCAGGGCGGCGACGACGGATTCGTCGTCGTCTCGGTCGAGATCAAGGGCCGGCGCGAGGCGGCGACCGTGGTGGGTCACCTGATCGGGGCCCGGACCGGGGAGCACGTCGTCGCGGTCGGGCAGTGGGCCAACGATGCCCGACGGGGTCTGCAGTTCAAGGCGAGTTCGATGCGGCTCGCGACTCCGACCAGTGTCGAAGGGATCGAGGCGTATCTGGCGTCGGGACGGATCAAGGGAATCGGCAAGACCGTCGCCTCGCAACTCGTCGAGCGGTTCGGCGCGAAGGTGTTCGACATCATCGAGAAAGAGCCGCAGCGGCTGCGCGAGATCAAGGGAATCGGCCGAAAGCGAGTCGCAAAGATCACGGAGAGTTGGAAGTCCGGGCGGGCGGGGCACGAGGTCATGGTCTTCCTGCAATCGCATGGCATCGGAGCGGCACGGGCCGCGACGGTGTTCAAGCGTCTCGGCGATACCGCAATCGAAAAGGTCCGGGCCAACCCCTGGTGCCTGGCCGACGAGATCGACGGAATCGGCTTTACCACCGCCGACGCCGTGGCGCGGAGCCTCGGTGTCGACCCGCATTCGACCGCCCGGGCCCTGGCCGGCATTCGTCACGTATTGGACCAACTGACGTTGGACGGGCATTGCGCGTGCGGCGAAGTCGAGTTGTCGGCGCGGGCGGCCCGGATTCTGGAGATCGACGAGGCAGAGATTCGAGCGGCGACGCAGACCCAGATCGATCGAGGCGTTCTGGTGCGCGAGCGACGGGGCACTGCGACGTGGATATATCTAGCGGACCTGCACCGGGCGGAGGTGGGTGTCGCCGCACGGCTTCGGAAGTTGTTGAAGGGGTCGCATCCGCTGCCGAAAATCAACCTGGAAAAGTCGCTGGCGTGGGCCCAGCGCAAGTCGAAGTTGACGCTGGCGCCGAACCAGCGCGAGGCGGTGTCCCAGGCCGCCAAACGCAAGGTGCTGGTCATCACCGGAGGGCCGGGCGTCGGGAAAACGACGATCGTCAATTGCATCCTGAAGATCTACGCCAAAAAAGACCTGAAATGTGTGCTGTGCGCCCCGACCGGCCGGGCGGCCAAGCGCCTGTTGGAGACGACGGACTGCTCGGCGCAGACCATTCACCGATTGCTGGAATTCGATCCGATTGCCAGGGTCTTCACGCGAAATGAGGACATTCCGCTGGAAGGCGACCTGTTCGTGGTCGACGAGACCAGCATGGTGGACATCGCACTCGGCCATGCCCTGCTGTCGGCGATCCCGGACCATGCGGCGTTGCTGCTGGTCGGCGACGCGGACCAATTGCCGTCGGTCGGACCGGGCCGGTTGTTGGGCGATATCCTCGAGTCGGGCGCCGTTCCGACCGTGCGGCTGACCGAGATCTTCCGCCAGGGGCCGCGAAGCCGGATTGTGCAGGCGGCCCACGCCATCAACGGCGGCGACGTGCCCGACCTGTCGCCGCCCGCCGAGCTGTCGGATTTCTACTTCGTGGCGGCGGAGTCGCAGGAGGCCGTGCAGGAGCGGATCGTTCAGATAGTGACGGACCGCATTCCGGACCGGTTCGGGCTGGACCCCATGACGCAGGTTCAGGTCCTGACACCGATGAACAAGCACGGTCTGGGGACTCGGAACCTGAACCAGCTCTTGCAGTCGCATCTGAATCCGGCGTCGCCGGCCAAGGCGGAGTTGCAGCGGATGGGTTCGGTCTGGCGGACCGGCGACAAGGTGATGCAGATCGTCAACAACTACGACAAGGACGTGTTCAACGGCGACGTGGGGTTCATTCGCCGAATCTCGTCCAAGGATCAGGAGGTGGAGGCCGAGTTCGACGGACGCGCCCTGACGTACACATCCGGCGAATTGGATCAATTGACCCCGGCCTACGCCGTGACGATCCACAAGAGCCAGGGCAGCGAGTATCCGGCGGTGGTCGTGGTCGTACACCACTCGCACAACATCATGCTCCAGCGAAATCTGATTTATACGGCGGTCACCCGTGGCCGGAGCCTGGTGGTGCTGGTCGGAACGCAACGAGCCCTCTCGATCGCCGCGGGGCGGATCGAGGCGGTCCGGCGAAACACCGCACTGGCAGAGCGATTGCGGAATTAGACGGCCGCGTCCCGAACCTGTCCCGCACGAGAATGGCGCGTGAGACCTGCGTGCGTACCCACTCAAGCCCGCACGTCGGCAGACGTATTCGAATCTACTGTACTCGCGTGACGGACCGTCGTCGCAGAATCCACGCGCCGGCCAGCCAGATCGCGCAGACAACTGCGAGCGATACCGGGCGATACCAGGGGGGTGGAATGCCGAGGGTGAAGACTTCCTTGGCGGTCAGGTAGTGAAGCGTCTTCGAGGATTCGGCGAGGGTCACATTGCCGCCCACGCTACGAACAAGCTCCAGAAGTTCCGAAGTCTCGTCTTGCACCACCGGTTCGTCAGTCGCGATGCCGCCAGTATCCAGAAGCTCCAGAACGGGTTCCAGCCTAAGGGGCTCCTTTCGGCTCTCCTTCTCAATAGGGAAGATTTCGCATTCGAGACTCGGCAGCGCCACACACAAATAGCCTGTCGGCTCTTTCGGATGCCAAATATGAATTATGATTTGTTGCCGCATCGGGTCTTCAGAGGACTTCGACTTGGCTATATAAAATCCGCCGAAGAGCCCGGACGACGACTCCAAATACAATGCATTAGGTCCGGCTGTGGCCGGTACTAAGCTCGCGACAAACGTTCCACCGGCGGGCAAGAACAGCAATGCGACGATAATCACCGCGACGGTCCAAAGCGCGACTCGACGAGGGAAGGATCGGGCGCGATCCGCAGCGCGAGTGACGCCGACCCGATTGACATCATTTCCGCATTCCGGGCATGCGGATGAAGACCGGCCGGTTGCCGGACAACCGCAGTTTCCACACGTCGGCTGTTCCGCCGGCGTCCGATCATTGCTTTCCGTCATGCAGTGGCTCCGGCTGAGGGTCACACGGCGAATAGAATGTTCCTTCCGTTTCAATCATCCCGCCTCGCTCGGTCGCTGGTCAATGATGACAGAATGAAAGAGCGATAATCGGGCGGCTCTCTTCATAATATGTCTAGTGACGCGCGATGATGTAGTCGGCGCGAGCGTCTTGTGGTGTCAGAGCAACAACTCGCCACAGAATGCGCGTTGCGATGGACACGCCGGTGCCGCCGGTGGTTTCGGAATTGTGTGACTGATCGCTACACTCCGCATAGGTTCAAGGACCTCGCGTACATCGGTCAGGTCTGAAACACGGCAAGTCGCTGTGCCGGCGGGAGTTGCGCAGCGCTACAGTGCCGCGTGGCATATCGGTCGTTACCCGCCTCCGCGTCGGAATCACCGTCGGCACGCCGGTTGCCCTCTTCGCCGGGCGGGGAAGTGTAGTGCGGGGGACCGTAGGGGGTAGCGGGGGAGAAGGATGTCGCCGAGACGCTCATCGATGTTCGCAGTCCTGTTGCTGATACTTGGGGGAGGATCAGCCGCGGGATGTTCGAACAACGACAGCAGTTTCCACGGCAGCCAACTCTCTTACCATCAATCGGGCGCGCCTATCACGCCCGCCCTGCTATTCGGAAACGACCGATCCACGGCGTTCGCGACGCGGATCGGTCGCTCCGACTGGCCTTCGACGATCAGTCATCTTCCTGCCGTAGAAGAAACGTACTACGCCGAGTTTTATCTAGATATTCAGGGCAACGCTCAAAGCGAGCGGAGCTATCCGAGGCGTACCTTCAGCAGCATCCGGATCGGGTCTCAGCTTCGCTGAGTTGCGAGGTGTGTGGGGGGAGCAGACCTTGCGACCGACCGGCTGCTGCAAGACATAGAATACTCCTTGACTGCATGGCACGGCCGGTCGCAACGGATGCGACCGGCCGTCGCTGTTTTCACGAGGTGTCTTCGCGTACCCGCGGCCGTTAACGATTGATTGTGGCACCGCCGTCTCGGCGGTGGTCCCACAGGCGGGACGCCGATGCTCCCCGGCGACATTCGCACCAGCACTTGTTCGGCTTGGCTTGCCCGTTTGGCGGATTCGACCGATACAATCGAAGTATGGGATCCGATCCTGAAATCCGCACACGCCGTTCCGTTCGGTTGTCTACTCGGAAGAAGATCATCTTCGCGGCCGTCGCGGTCTTCGCGTTCTTCGCCGTGTTGGAAGGGTCCGCGCGGATACTGTTCAATCTGTCGCCGGATGCCCGGTGGGAGTACGAGCAGAGTCATCTCATTTCCGAGGGCTTTCCTTCCTTGAAAGACGCGTTGGAACCGGACCCGGTCTTGTTCTGGCGGCTTCGTCCGAATCTATCCGCCGTCGCAATGGTCGGAAGGGTCTCCGAGTTCGAGCTGCGGTTCACGCTTTCGACCGACGGCGATGGACACCGACTTGCGCCCGTGCCGCCGGATTCCGAGTACACGGTGTTGTTTCTAGGTGATTCCTGCACGCTCGGCATCGGGGTTGACGACGAACAGGCGTTTCCCGCCCAGGTCCAAGCGCGGTTGCCCGATGTCCGGTGCATCAATGCAGGCGTGCCGGGGTACACCGCCTACCAGGGACGGCGGCTTCATGAACAGTTGGACATCGACCCGGCTCCGCGTGTGGTGGTCATCACGTTCGGCGTCAATGACGACAAGCCTTGGGACGATCGGAGCGATCCCGAACACGGCAGGCTGCTCGCCGACCGGCGATCGGGTCTTCTGAATCACCTACGGCTGGTGCAGTGCCTTGGGCGGGTCCTCCCGTTGGGCCAGCCGGAATCGCGGGGCGACGAGTCGAAACAGCGCCCGCGGCTGAACGAGGCGGAATTCGACGAGGAGATTCGACGCCTGGTTCGGCGTTGTCAGGAATCCGGCAGCCGGCCGATCCTGGTGGTTTGGCCCTATCGCGCGCAGGTGTATCGTCCGGGTGAGACCTGGAAACAGCAGGTGTTGCGCCGCATCGG
>JAPULF010000497.1 GCA_027295245.1 Planctomycetota bacterium | reverse complement strand
CGTGTATTTGTTTATGACCGGAGGGCAGGTCAACCTGTCGTTGTCGGTCGACCAGAGTCCGGCTTCGGAGCAACTATCGGTCGTGGAGGGATACGCTGAAATCGGATCCACGCCGGTATTGTGTGCCAGCGATGATGAGTTGCTGGCGCATACCGTATGGCTGGAAAAGCTGCAAAAGGAGAGCGAATCCGGCTGCGTGTGGAAACGCTAGCGGTTGACGTTTCGCAGGATGCGCTGTTTGTCGCGCTGCCAGTCGCGATTCTTTACGTCCGCCCGCTTGTCGTGTTCCTTTTTGCCCTTGGCCAGACCGATCTCCAATTTTGCACGGCCGCGGCTCCAGTACAATGCCAGCGGTATCAAGGTATAGCCTTTTCGAGCGCTTGGTCTCACGAGGGGAACCCCGCGGCGATCGTCGTCTGGAATCGCCTGATCTTGTGATGCCCGGTCTTGTATTTCATGATGGATTCGAAACGAATCCGCAACAATTGCGCGGGACGACGGGAATCAGGCTCGATCGCCACGATCTGGCCGTGCATGTCCCAGGTTTTGACGGCGCCGTCTGCATCGGTGCGAACGAGCGTGCGGCCTGTGGCCTCTAACGACGCAGCCGTTTCCGTATCACCCGTGGCGGCATTGAGGATCGCGTAGGTAACGACACCCGCCGACGTGTGTATTCGCACGGATACCGATTCGTTGGACGCCGACGGCGTTTGCAATGGGTCGTCTTCCTGCCGCCATTCGATTCCGGTGGCGACGGCGAGATCTCGGCGCAGATGATGCAGAACGGCGCGCATGGCGAACTGGCGGTGCGTCTGTGCGGCCAGCCTCTTTTGAGTGTGAAACTGCAGGGTCATCCCCCAGACCGTCAGCGTTGCTACCAGCGACCCCAGTGCAAGGACTACAATGACTTCCATTAACATCACGGCCGTTCTCGTATTGGCGCGTCTCGTGTCCGTCATGAGTCTGTCTCGCAAACGTATCCAGCCAACCGCACGTGTATCGGCGTGCCGGCCCCTGCGACAGTGCCGACACTCACGTCAACCTTGACGCAACCGGCCCACGGTCCTTGACCGGCGGTCCGTTGCACGTCGAGAGTGAAGCCGCCGAATTTCTCGACGAACGCTTCCGGGTCCGGCTCCAATCCCACCCTGATTTCGCTCAGGGTCGCTTCGGCGGCCATGACCGCGCGTTGCCGTGCCAGCATGACATCATTGTGCTGCGTATAGAGAGTCAATCCGGCCACGAACAAAGTGAGCACGCCCAGAACGAGACCGATTGTGAAAATCATTTCGAGCGACATGAATGCGTGATGTTTGTTCCTCGCCATGCGAATTGCCACCTATCCGAGCATTGCACAAGCCGCGTTGGTCAGAGACGCAATCACTGCGACAAATGCATAGCAGTACATTCCGACGATGGCTGCGACCGCGAGTGTGGCCGCCGGCCACAACACTTGAACCAGCGCTTCGGTCCACCGGTTCGTCAACGTCGAATAGTACTGCCCGGCATGATGCAGGGGAGCGTCGAGATCGCCGTCCCGCATCCCGACGGCCACGGCGCGCAACAGGACTTCGGGGACGCCGTTCTCCCGGCCGGACGCGACGGGTTCGGCGCCGTCTTTCATTGCTTCGGACCAAGCGCGAAGACGCCCGCGCCAGAAGTAATTCAGGTCCGCATCGGCCGCGTGGAGGACGGCGTCGTGAAACGGCCAACCGGCGGCGGTGGCAAGGCGTGTCGTTCGGGCCGTGGACGCACACGCCCGGGACGAGGCAATGCGATTCAGCGGCCACACATACCATCGAATGGCATCCGCAATCAGGTGAAACCATCCGAGTCGATCGGCCCGGCGGGGACGGAGGCGCGCAAGCCCCACTATCAGGAGGAATGCCGGCGAGACGGTCACGCCGACCAGAAACAAACGAATGATCCAACCATAGAGTGTTTTGGGGGATTCGTTGGAGAACGGGCTGGCCACGAATACGTCTTGTGTGCTGGCCGGAAGAACCACGTCGTAGTCAAGAACTAAGATCTGCAGCCTCGGCGCCACGCGATACTGCGCTGCACAAATCACGACCGCCGCCGCAAAGGCAGTCACAACCACGTAGCTCCACCGGGTTGTTGCACCGGCGGCATTGCCGGAGAGCGATCGGGCATTCTCTTCATTGATATCTTGCAGCGCGGCCGACAACGTGCCGGTCTTCTCTCCGATCTGCACACTCGACAAGAGAGGACCGGGACATTGGGGATACGCTCTTCGCAGGGCCTCCGACAACGGCAAACCCATCTGCACCAAGCGTCCGATTCCCACGAGCGACCGCCGCGTGGCGCCCGACTCCCCCCGCCCCGCGAATTGCAGGGCCAATGGGAGCGGCATGTTTTGGCGGACGATGAGCCCGAGGTGACGAAAGATGATTTCGGTGCGGGTGCGCGACCTCATTCGGGCCGCAAATGCGCAGGCGGCCGCAAAGAAACACGTCAAAACCAAGAACATCAGAAACTGAATCTCCATTGATCCAAACCCGTTTATACGTATGACAACGAATTGATCAAACTGACCAAAGGGGCAAACAGTGCAAGAATCGCGGCGCATAGCACTATCGCCGTCAACAGAACGAAAAGCGGCAGCAAGAACATACGCAACATCGAGAGTCGGTGCCGTGCGAGCATTTGGTAGTTTCGCGCCATTTCGGCCAAGGCCAGGGCGAGTTGACCGCGGGCCGCCGCAACGTGGGCGACGTATCCGAACACCGCGGGAATCGTGCGCGTTTTGACCGCACTTTCGACCGGCAATCCGCCGGCTTCGATATGTCGCGCCAGATTCTCGGCGTCGTCGGCCAGACGCGCGTTTCCCGTGGCGCCGGCCGCCAGGCGGAGCACGGCGGGCAGGTCATGGCCGGCCTTAACGCCCAGCGCAGCCGCCTGTGAAAAACGTGCCAAAAGGCTAGCATTGTGGACAGGGCCGAAACCGGGCACCGCCGAAATAATTGATTCGCGCAGGGCGCGTCCCGACGCGAACGTGCGAAGGACCCTGAGCAGAAGCAGTGCCACTATGACGGTGCCCAGGAATACGCCTACAATCGTCGACCAGTGCCTGGAAATCTCGAAGAGCAACGTTGTAAGGATGGGCAGCCCGTTGGGGCGCGATGGATTAAAAAAAAGGTCCAAAGTCGCTGTCCCGGTGATTTCCACGAGCATGTCTTCAAAGCTTGGAACGACGACTTTCATGAAGAACGTGACGAGCAGAAACCCGAGCGACAACACGATAATCGGATAGAGGGCGGACTCCCAAAAAAGCCGCCTCGCGGATTCCATCAGGCTGAAGTGTGAGTTCAGATTGAACAGAGTCGAGCCGAGTTGGTTGTTCCGAACGCCGGCCTTGAGGATTTCCGCGTAGAGCGGCGGAAAGGCCCCTCGTCGCATCTGAACGGCTTCCTCGAAGGGCACCCCTCGTTCCATATCGGCCGCCAACTCATCGACGACTCGGCGAAGTTTTCCGCGGCGCAGGTCCCGGGCCATGACCCGAAGCCCCTGATCGAGCGCAATTCCCGTTTCTGCGAGCGATGCGAGCTGCTGATTGAAAAAGGTCAGATCGTCGCGTGACAGCGGCCGGGCGACGGAGATTCTCGGTGCCTGCGCCAAAGACATTACATGAAGTGGAAGGTCGCCCAGTTGTCGCTGGGCTTCTTCCGGCGAGGCCGCCTCGAACGTGCCCGTGATTGCAGTGCCTGACGGAAGTTGGCCCGTGTATTCAAAATTCGGCATGTTTAATTCATCCGGGGCGGCTCGGTATCCGGCGCCGGTAAGGGGCCGCCTATCGCGCTCTCGGCTTCATCCCGCGTGGTCCGGCCGGCGGACACGTGGCGCAGTGCGTCGCCCGCCAGCGTGACGTGGGCGTCTGCGCTGGAGATTGACTCTTGTATTTTCTCGGTATCCGACTGATCCAGGACGGCCGCCCTGAGTTCGGAAGTCATGCTCGCGGCCTCGGCACAGGCACATCGCCCGTGAAATCCGCTTCCGAGACAGGCCGCACACGGCTCGTGGTCCGGATGCCGGTCTTCGAATGAACGGGCTCCCGTGGGCCGACAATCCTCACAGACCGACCGCAGCAACCTCTGTGAAACGACGAGCCGCAACACACTGGTCATCTGGTAGCCCGGAATTCCCATTTCGCGCAGACGGACGATCGCTTCGGCGACGGATCCGCCGTGCATCGTCGAGAGCAACAAGTGGCCCGTGAGGGCCGCCTCGATTGCGATGTGGGCCGTCTCGGCATCACGGATTTCTCCGAGCAAAATGATCTGGGGATCCTGCCGAAGGAGGCTTCGCAAGGCACGGGGGTAGGTGAGTTCGCCGTGGGGGTTGACCTGGATTTGCGCGATGCCGTCGAGCCGATATTCGACCGGGTCTTCCAGGGTCATGATGGATGTGCCGGGCAGCGATTCCGTCAAGAGTTGCAGGAAGGCAAAGAGCGTGGTTGTCTTGCCCGAGCCGGCCGGTCCGGTCACGAGAATCAGCCCTTGCTTCTCGACCGCTGCATCGACGAAATGACGGATCACCCTTTTCGAGAAGCCCAACTCGTCGAGTGTCCGAACCGCGGCGGCCTTCGGCAAAAGCCGGACGGCGACCCGTTCACCCCGAACGGTCGGAAAGGTGGAGATTC
>JAPULF010000496.1 GCA_027295245.1 Planctomycetota bacterium | reverse complement strand
GGCCGGCTTGACCGGCAAGGATCGCCTGAAGCGCTTCGCGGAGGTCGTTCCGTAATCCCAGAACGGTATTGAGAACGAAGAACGCCGGCAGGCAAACCGCGGCGGTTCCGAATAGCAAGATCGGCATCTTGGCGGCTGAATAGACGATTTGGAGGACCCGATCGGGGCGAACGAAGTTGTAGCTCCCCATGAACGCGCCATAGATCGGCGAGAACGCCAGGATGAACAGCGGCAGCAACCAGACGGATCGCTCGAGTAAGGCGTCGGGGTCAAACAGGCCGACGCCCCGCAGAAGCTGGTCGGCGGGGGATACGAGGGCGCGCACGTTCGATCATCCTGCGGGTGAGCCGTCACGGCCCAACAGGCTGGCGAGGCTATCCACGACCGCGAGAAAGAAATTGCCCTGACGGGGCCGAAACCACTGAAACGGCAGATCGGGGCTGCCTACAAAGGGTCGCAGCAGCCAACCCATCTGGGCTCCGACAAGTCCATAGATGATGATCCATATATGGAAGATGAGTTTGGCATCGCCGGCGACCCTTGGGGCATTATCAAAAAGGACGCGGTCAAGCGCAGCCGGTTTGTGTTGAGCGGAGTCGTCCGGGGTTTTTTTCTCTTCGGGAGCGTCCATCGATTGTAGGGTGCGGGAAACCGCCAGCCGGCGCAGGGTCTGCAGCAGAAAGGCTAGCCCGAAAAATCCCGCGATGGTCAGCAGCACGACGTTGAGCACGATCATGAACGGATAGCTGGTCGTGCTGACCGTGAAGAAGGCGAGGATCGGTCCGAGTGAAGCCGCGACCGCGACATTGACCACAATCGCGCCTACAAGCAGGCGCAGCATGGCGACGAAGGTGAGCCTGCAACCGATGATGGCGTTGAAGACGTAGAGCGACGGAAGCGTGACTACGAGCGTCAACAAGAAGAGCGCCGGCAGTTTGAGCATGCATGCGAGCAACTGCAAATAGCCGGGGGAGTCGTGTGCAAAGAGGGCATACCAGCCCATGAAGAAACCGTACGTGCCGCTCAGCAAGATGGCGAGAGGGACGAAAACGCCGAGCGGCAGCGGGAAGTCACTCGACGGAATCTGTTCAGGGGCGGTTTTCCTACCGCGCAGCAGGTCGTCAAGCTGTTTCAACCACGAGAGCATGCGGCTTCTCCGTCACGGGTCTATGTTGCGTGCCACGTCGAGACTCAGACCGATCGGCGCGAAGGAACGGCACATGCGACGGCCGCGGACCGCCGTTTCGGTTTCACTAAACAGATGGGTCGATTCAGGGGTGATACGAAATGAAGGCAATTCGAGTTCGGACGGGGGCGCGGATTATGCGAAAGAACATTTCCGCACTACTCGCCGCCCGACTGCGGATCATCGGCGAGAGCGCCTGCGAGTTTGCGGTGAACGTCGAGATTGTTGCGTATGACGAGCTTGCCCTGGAAGAAGCGAATGGTGCCCTTGCCGCCGTTGATCCGCCAGGAATCGGGCTCGATGGTGGTGGTAATCACCATGATGAGCTTGCGGGTTCTGGCGTCGAGCCCGGCGTAGGGATCCTTGATCTCCCCGCCATTCCCGTCACCGGAACGTTGAACCCCACGCGCTCCGCCACGTCCGATGCCGTCCAGGTCGACGCCTCGTCCTTGGAAATTCGGGACGTACAGAAGCAGATCCTGCACGTCATAGGTGCGGACAACCAACTTCGCGTTGAGATCCTTCCGGGTCGAGATAGTCAGGACGTTTCCGTCCGCCCGGAATGCGAGTTGGACGTCGGGCAGGTCCTCCGTGACCTGATCCAAGACCAGCCGGAGCAGCTTGGACATCTTGATGTTCTTTCGCTTCAGGAAGATCGGGATGTCGCGCTCCACGCCTTCGGCCTCGAGGCGCTTCCAGCGGACCACGACGTTGGCCTTGGTCTGCCGGCCCAGCCAATCGACGAAGTCCGTGAAGGGCAGGTCGTCGAATTCTGCATTATCGACAACCGTCTTCAGCACCTTTCGGGCCAGGTTCTTGGGGGGCTTCGGTTTTTTGGGCTTTTTCTTCTTGGGAGGCTTCGTCTCGCCCGGTTTTTGTCCGGACTTGCCGCCGTCCGCCGGCGGGGACGCAACGACCGTCGCCGCGACACCGGCCGCAAGGGCGAGTGACAGGACCGTTATGAAGAATCGCTTTGGCATGGCAGCTATCGGCGCATTTTACGCCGAGATCGATCCACGGTCCACACGCCGTTTTTCGACCGGATGATATCGACGATCTTGCCGCGAAAGCCCGTGATTTCGATGGGCTGCCCGTCGATTTGAAGATTCCAGGGTCCGCGACGGGGGGCGCCGGACGGCAACTTGTGGAGGTCGACGGTCAGCAAGCGAATGTTCGTGGTTTCGACGACAAGTCGATTGCCGCCGGTCCATTCCGCATCGCATGCGGCGTCCTCGAGCGGCTTGAAGGCGTCGCGGAAGATCACCCAGTCGTCGACCGGTCGCTTCGGAGGACGTACCGGCGGCAATTCGCGGGCCGTCGGCCGTTTTACCCGCTCCGGCGTTTCGCGGGCCGTCGGCTGTTTTACCCGCTCCGGCGTTTCGCGGGCCGTCGGCCGTTCTACACGCTCCGGCGTTTCGCGCGCCGGTTGTCGCGCGGTTGGCTGCGGTGTTGGCTCCGGCTCCATTCGGTTGCTCGAGGCGACTGCAACCGCCGCCGTCTCCGTAACGTCCGGCTTTTGCTCATCGCGGACCGATCCGGCGTTCTCCTTGCCACAGCCGACAAACAGCGGAACTGCCGCGAGCGCAGCCACCGCGACCCGGCGAATTGGATGCATCATCAGTCTTCCTTTTGATCCCGACGCTTCGACTCGTCGGCGCCCGGCTTATCGACGCTCGCCTTCCCCCTCGTGCCGATGCCCGTCGCCAATCGTGTCTGGAGTTCCTCGAGACGCCGCCGGGAGAATATCCCGGAAATGATCACACTACCGCGAAGCGGATCCATCAACGCACCGAACATGACTGCCTCGTCGTCGATGAGAATCGTGAGTGAGCGACCGATGTTCTTTCGAGTCAGTTGAAGGAGATTCTCCGCGGCTCGGTCGTCCAACTCCAGGCTCAGCGCGGGGTTTCCACCCGGGTCCTTGCGGATCGATACGCTTTTCAGGCCTCCATCTTCATCGGGTCGTTCGAGTGACATGGAGTGTTCTCGGTCAACGTGAGCCAGAACGAAATACCGGCCGCCATATCGGCCGGCGATAAAAGGCCAATCGGACTTTTGGAGATCAAATCCCTTGTCGATTTGGGGTTTATTGAAATACGCGGCGGGATTGTAAATCGGAAACCATCGATATGTCTGCCCGTCGCTCGACGACCGGGGCCCGCGTTTTGCAAGACGCTTGATATACGGCTCGAATTGGTTGGGATTCGCGGGGTCCGGGCGGGCGAGTATTCGAAAACCCACGTAGGCCGACGCCATTCGGGACGGCGACTTCTTCGGGGGCGGTGACGTGCCGTCCGATTTCAGTCTGCGGACAAGCCGTTCGGACTCTTCCCGCGAGGGAAAAACGACGGCGAAACTCCCGGTGATCGGCTGCTGGTTCCTGAAGCGGCTGATGAGCATTCCATCGACAATGACTCCCATTTCTCGATTGCGGTATGAGCGCGTAAATGTCTCGAGCCTTTTGCTACCGATGCGATCGAGTTGAAGCGTCACGGTGCGGCCGCGGTGGACCGGCCGCGGCTCTATTCGAACATCGGCAACCGACAATCCTCTCGGATCCGCACTCATCCCCAAACTGTGAACCGGATCGACGTGGCCGAGCACGAAGTATTTGCCTTTATGATGAAGTATGAGTGTCCGCTCCTTCGCCAGGTCGTCAGGACGAATTCCATCAGACTTGTTGACACCCAGGAACGAAACAGGGTCCTCTACTTCGAACCAGCGGAGTTTCCGAGGATCGCCCACGGGCGCTGCGGGTCCGCGCTTTCGTAGCGCGCGTACATGCTCGTCGAACTCCGCCGGTTTGGCCGCGTTCTTCGTGGCGAGAATGCAGAAGCCCAATCCCCGATCATGGGGAGGAGATTCAGACTCCGATCCGGCCGCTTCTTTGTGGGCGACCGAAGTCGTCGGGCGACTCGTCGACTGATCGAACGCAAGAAGATGCGAGGCCGCGATCATCGGCAGCAAGACCGTCCCGGCGACAAAGAACCGACGGCCCCTTCCTGGAATACGGATTGGAAAAGCACATGAATTCATGGCGGCTCTTTATTCTACAATCGCAGTGACGAGGCGTCGCATGTTCGCCGGAACGCCCGGCCCGCGGATCCACAATCGGTTCGGTGTCGCCGGTCTTTTGGACGAACTCGACCGCTGCCTCGGCCCGCGGGCCCGTCCGGTCCCGGTTCAGGCGGCCACCTTTCCACCGCGCGGCTGCTCCGGATCTGCGAAGATCCAGAGAATTCTAGTCTGCACGCCGATTCGGCCCGGCCGATTGACCGGAATCGATCCCGGCACTATGATAATTTCAGACAGTATTGAAGATTTAGATCAGCCCATCGAGCCTGGATGCTTCAACATGACCGAAAAGACGACTGAAAAGACGTTGGACGAATCGAGGGCCCTTTTTATCCGCCGTTGGGGCGAAATGTCGAGTTACTGGGGCATCAGTCGGACCATGGCCGAAATCCACGCCCTGCTCTATTTGTCCA
>JAPULF010000495.1 GCA_027295245.1 Planctomycetota bacterium | reverse complement strand
CCCCAGCGAGCTGCGGGCCGCGGAGCGGGCGCGACTCCGCGAGGTCCTGCTGCGCACGCGCGCAACCGACGGCACGTGGAATGACCGCGTCTTCCCTCGATCGCGAAACTACGGAACCGCCATGGCCGTTCTTGCGCTGCTCGCCGACCGCGTGCCGCTTCCCGAGGCCCGGACTCCGACGACCGCTCCCGTCAAGGAGAAACCAAGGCAAGATGATTAGACAAGTGGCCGAATCGAATATCGATTTGACGAAGCCGGCGCTGCGAGCCGCTGGAGCGTTTCAAGCCAGACTTGAAGGGCGTTGAGCCGGTCATTTTGGAAGATACGAACTTGCGTGAAATGCATGCGAAGCCGGCCTGGTCAAAGTACCATGTCGCCAGCCGTGCCATGCTTGGTCGAAATAGCCGGTCTGAAATGTGCGAGGAGGCCCGTCTTGACTGAAAAGGACCCAGCGAACCGAACGGCACTGATCGAAATGGCTATGGGCTTTCTTCGCGGCAAGGTGCTTTGCGCCGCCGTGCGCCTTGGCATCGCCGACGCGCTGGAAGACGGTCCGAAGCACCTTGGCGATCTTGCGGCGTCGACGGCGTCGACGCCGGATTCGCTCTATCGACTCTTGCGTGCTCTTGGCGGCATCGGAATTCTCGAGGAAGTTGGGCCGAGGCGCTTCGCCCTGACGGACCTGGGTGATGCCCTTCGCAAGAACGCTCCAAACACGGTCCGGGCCTCGATCGTATTCTGGGCCGACCTGATAGCCGATTTTTGGACGTATTTGCCGGAGTGCGTGCGTGCCGACGGGAACCCGTCTGCTTCGGCCGTGATGGAACGGGAAGGCGTGAAATCGCGCTGGTCGATGGAACCCGAAGCCGTCGACATGTTTCACAATGTTTTCGCCGAACCCACGGCCGACGATATGGCCGCCTTCGCGGGCGCGTATGACTTCTCGCGATGCAAGGTTGTGGCCGATCTCGGCGGGGCGGGCGGCGGACTGTTGTGCGCGATCCTCTCGGCGAATCGAGATGCGCGAGGCGTCCTCGTGGACAGAAAGGAGGCCGTGGACGGGGCGGCGTCGAGGATCTCAGCCGCCGGGTTTGCGGACCGGTGCGACCTCGTAGTGGGGGACCTGTTGGAGGAAGTGCCCTCCGGCGCGGACGTTTATGTCTTGAAGAGCGTGCTGCACGGCTATGGAGACGATGATGCGCGCCGCATTCTCGAGAACTGTCGCACGGCGATGGCGGCCCGGAGCCGCCTGCTCGTTATCGACGCGGTTCTGCCGGCAAGGATCGACCGGCCAAACCCAACGGTCGAGCGTATGCTCTTGAGCGACATCAACATGCTCGCGGTCACCGGGGGCCGTGAGCGCAGCGAAACCGAGTGGGATACTCTGCTGTCGTCCGCCGGCTTCGAGCGCTCCGGGATTGTCCCGGTTCCGGGCAGCGACTCGAGTTTGATCGAGGCAGCGCCGCGTGGATGATTCACTTGCGCGATCATGGCTCAGGGCGTGCCATTCTCGGAGCCCGTGAAGAGGTCGCATCACTGGCGTTAGTTCTCGCCTGCAATTGCTACCCTATCGCGGAATTGACCGGAACCCGGCGATTCGGACGGCTTGCATCTGCGGCTTAATCGGCTAGAATCCCGGATTCGCCACGGGGCGTAGCTCAGCCTGGCTAGAGCGCTGCGTTCGGGACGCAGAGGTCGGAAGTTCAAATCTTCTCGCCCCGATTACCCTTTGGGAACGAAATGGCCTCCCGTTGGCATTTTTCGGCGGAAGACGATCTTCCACCTTCAAATTCGTCCGGACGTATGGCTTCGTTACCGTACGGTGCCACCGGAAGGGGTTTTCCACCGGTGGTGATGAAGCCCGATTTGAGAACGCGGATCTTACGTTTCGGTCCTTTCCGTCCCTCGGAAAACGTCAAGCCCATACGCAAATCGATTTGACGAAGTAGTCCGCGCACGTCGTCTCGGGCCTTGGGATCGGTCACGACACGCTGGATGTTATCGAGTAGCGCCATCGCTTTTTCGACTTCCCGTTCGGGTCCGCCGCCGTTCGGTGCTGATTCAGCTTCAGTCCGTTCAATGTCGTGACGGATTCTCTCCACTTTCTCGCTCTGTTGCCGGAATTCGTCTTGGATCACCGTGAGCACGTGCTCATCCTTGGCACGGGCCAGGTTTGGGCCTATCAATGCGAGATCCTGCTCTGCGGCCTGTAGCTCCGCCCTTCGCCGATTTAGCTCGGTTCGCTCTTTCTCGGGGCGATGCTTGGATTCGGCTCGCGCGATCTCTAACAGTCGTTGCCGAACGGTCTCCCGCCCACCGCTTGCGGCAATTCTCTGACCAAGCGCGCCAAGGACAAATCCCAATGCAGCTTCGCCATCAACGCTGTTGTATTCGCATTCCGATCCTGCGGTCTTCAAGTAGCGCCCGCAGACGTAGAGTCGGCGTTTCCCGGAGGTCTTTCCGTACATCGGATGCCCGCACCCGTCCGTCATGTCGAAGACTCGACACGAAAGCGGATACCGCGATGGATCGCGAGCGCGAGGGACGCCACGCTGGCACTCTCCGCGCTCCTCGGAGAGCCGGTTGCATTTTTCAAAAAGCGCCTGATCCGCAGGTGATTCGTAACCAGCAGGCGCTTCGACTACCAACTCTCGGGGATTCTGTATGACTTTTGGTTGACCATCGGGGCGAAAATCCGAATCGACCAGTGTACGCGGGCCATCCGAACCCAACCGACGGTGCCTACCCTCTGATTGAATGCCATCTCGAGCCTGGCCGATGATGGCCGCGTTGCGAATCAACGATAGGATCGACCGGTGTCCCCACTTGCCGCTAACACGGTGTTTGACACCGTTGTCGCTTCGAGTGCGCCCGGCATCGGGTGACGGAACGCCCATCTCGTTGAGGTGACGGGCAATTCGCTTCGTGCCCCATCCCAAACGCCCGTAGAGATCGAGAATTAGCAACCAGATGCGAATCTTCTCGGGATCGTGCGGTTTGATTCGGGTGTGGCATCCCTTGCTTCGGATTGACATCCGTTCGCTGAGTTCCTGGACTTCGTTATCGTGTTCGTCAACCAACACACGAATAAAACCATACGGCGGACGGCCACCCGTCCAATGACCCTTCTCGGCGAGCCGATTCTTCGATTCGAGAACCCGCGTCGCGAGCTTGTTCAAGAATTCTCCCGACTCCGTGTAATCAAAGAGGAGGCGAATGTCCTCGGGGAAGTAGTTGACTCCACGTTCCCGTGGCCCGGACACGCGATCAGTGAAAACGATGGTGATGCCGGCGCGGCAGAGTTCCGATTCTATCAGCGCTGCGACCATTCCGTTCTCCGGTCTTGCCAACCGGTCGGACATGTAGACGAACAAATGACTTACCCTTCGGTCGTTTAACGCCGATTGCCGAAGACGCGTGAGTCCGGGCCGGCTTAGATCGGCACCAGTAATGCCATCGTCGACGAATATGTCTCCGCTCTCGCACTGCCCTGCGGCCAGCATTTGAGCTAAGGCGTCGTGCGAGCCGTGGAGTGAAATCTCATACTTTTCGGCGGTGCGAAGTGCCCAGTCGAGTTGGGTCTCGAGGCTGGCCTCCTGTCGGCCACTGCTGCGCCTCAGATACGCGATTGCACGGTTCTTTTTTCGGGCGCTCACTCAATACTCCCTTTTGCATTCCGAGTGACGGTGCCGCCACAGGAATTCAGCAAGTTGATCGATCATGTTCTCTTGATTGCCGGCTTCGATCAAAACGTCTCCACGACAGCCCGGCATCCGTTCC
>JAPULF010000494.1 GCA_027295245.1 Planctomycetota bacterium | reverse complement strand
TTATTCATGAGGAGGGACTCGGCATGTTGAGACGTTCGTATACTTTGAAATCGTTGTTGGCGGCGAGCGCGATCCTGACGGCCGCGAGTGGGTGCGATGTTCTGGGCCTGTTTGCGCCGCCGCGCGTCACGGACGGCGGGGGTGGAAACGTCCTGACCATGGGTCTCAAGGTCGCCTCGGGCCAGTTGACGACCCTGACGCAGGACGAATTGCAGATTCTCAGCGACCAGATCAGCAACATCGTCGCGACGACGAATCCCGGCGTGCAGCTTCCGGAAATGACGAATGCGCAGGCCGACGCGTTTCTCGAATTCCTGTCGATCAATACCGTGCCGGGAAGCAGCACCGCGGGCCTGAACAGCATCCAGGATCTCTCCGCGTTTGCCGAGGCCGCGTCCCAGAATCCGGATATCCTCAACGTGCCGGATTCTCTGGTGGAGGCGTACGGTGACGCGTTCCAGGACCTCGATACCAGCGAGGTCGACATCGAGGAACTGTTCAACCAGGTGTTGGGCGGACTCGGTGGAATCGGCGGGACCAGTGGCGGCAGCGTCAGCACGGGAAGCGCTTAGAACCAGTCGCCAAGGCATCCACGAATCATCCATCGTTCTGCGAATCATTAATCGCTCTTCTGGGACACCCCGCTTGCCAACCGGCATTCGGGGTGTTTTGGTAGGGTCCGAATTGCCTGCCCGGTTGTGATAATCCGCCCCGAGCGCCTACGATACGGTGTAGGCATGGTTGACCTATCGCGGGCGAGGCCGATGTTCAGCGGAATTGTCGATGCAATCGGGCAGGTGCAGGCGATGGAGACATCGTCGAACGGAAAGACGCTGGTTGTGCGCGCGGAGGGTTATTGGACGGATGTTGCGACCGGCGCGAGCATCGCGATCGACGGCGTCTGTCTAACCGTGACGCGGGTCGAACGAAACGACGCCCGGTTCGACGTCATCACCGAGACGCTGCGCAGAACGACGCTGGGTGGGCTGCGGACCGGCGGGCTCGTCAACCTTCAGAAGTCCCTGGCGGTCGGCGATCGGGTCGATGGTCATTTCGTACAGGGGCACGTGGACGCGATCGCAACGATCGATCGCGTGGAGCGCTCCGCGGCGGATTACATTTGTTGGTTTGTGCCCGATGCGTCGGCGATGTCTTATATTATTCCGAAGGGCGGCGTTTCCATCGATGGTGTCTCATTGACGGTGGCCGAAGTTCGGGACGATCGCTTCAGCGTAGCGCTGATTCCCACGACGCTGGAGCGTACGTCGCTGGGCAACAAAGGCGAAGGAGACCGGGTCAATATCGAGACCGATATTCTCGCGCGGACCGTGGTTCACCATCTACAATCTCTTGGACAAGTCGACGGGGCGGGTGGCTTGACACTCGAATCGTTGCGGCGGGCGGGATTCGTGTCCGCCGATTGAGGGAGCCGAACCGCACCGTTGTAACGTGCAATGGAGTCGTGACTTGGCATTTGACGCACCCGCAATCGGAAACCGGCCGACCCTCGGGATCACCATGGGTGATCCGGGCGGCATTGGCGCGGAGGTGATCGTCAAGGCTTTGACGGATGAGTCGCTGCGGGCCCGTGCAAAATTCATCATCTACGGACTTCACGAGCAAATCGCGTACGCGGCCGATCGGGCGGAGTTGACGCCGTACTGGTTTCGGAAGCCGTGGGAATCCGTGACGAAAATCGAATCCGGCGTGGTGGTGGCGGACTTTGACGAGATTGCCGTGTCCGCCGATCCGCCGCATCGACCGACCGCGGAGTCGGGCTCCGCTTCGATGCAATTCCTGGAGAGTGCGATCAAGGATGCCCGGTCGGGGAAGATCGACGCGATTGTGACCGGCCCGATTCACAAGACGGCCTGGGACATGGCGGGCATTCCGTTTCCCGGCCACACGGAGCTGCTGGCCAAGCGTTTCAAGTCTCGCCGAGTGACGATGATGTTTGTGGGCGGTCCTTTTCGGGTGGCGCTGGCAAGCATTCATGAAGCGCTCTTCGAATTGCGGAATTCATTCACGATCGGAAGCGTGTTTCAGCCCATCGACCTCTTGCACCAGGCCTTGCAGAACTGGTTCGGGATCGAAGCCCCGAGGATCGCGGTGGCGGGTTTGAATCCGCACGCCGGCGAGAACGGGCGATTCGGGGACGAGGAGTCGCGGATCATCGAGCCGGCGATCGTTATGGCCCGCGACGCGGGGATCGACGCCGGCGGCCCTTATCCGGCGGACACCGTATTCCGAAGCGCCGCCCACGGTGAGTTCGACGGCGTGGTCGCCATGTATCATGATCAGGGTCTTATTCCCGTGAAGCTGCTGGCCTTTGACGAGGCGGTGAACGTCACGCTGGGCTTGCCGGTGATTCGCACCAGCGTGGATCACGGTACGGCGTTCGACATCGCAGGGAAGAATCGGGCCGACTCGGGCTCGATGAAGGCGGCGATCCGACTTGCGATCGACTTGGCCGCCAATGACGCCCGACATTGTAGTGCCGCGCCGGCAACGACCCTATCGTTGGATGGCCCACGGCGGTAATGGAATGGCACGGACCGCCCGGGTTTTCGAGCGGCTCTCGGACCAAGATTATGGCAGCGCCTTTTCCCCGAGATCGGTGGCGCCAATACTAACGTAGAACGGCTGCCGTGTACTTGAAGGAATCCAGTTTGATTTCTTCAGGAGTTCTTCCCTTGTTTCTTCTTTGGTCAATTGTCGAGCGGTTCGGCGCCCTTCGAACCCCTCGTCGTCATAATAGGCTCGCACATATCCCATCTTGATGAAATTGGAAACCATTTGTCGGGCGAACCGCAGGTGTGTTTCTTCGGGCTGGTTCGGCATGCAATGCTTGATCTCGACGAAAACGTCAGCTAACCTTGTGTAGTCATCGACTGCCAAATCCAACACAGATTTCTCAACGTCAGAGAGCTTCATTAGACTTCTTTCATCCACCTTATCCCCGATCAAACATCCGTCTAACCGGGCAAGGGTGTCGGCGGCTTGGTCCACTGTGCGCCATTGTAGCGCCGCGCTGGCAACGACCCTCGCTGGACGGCCCACGGCGGTAGTGGAATGGCACAGACGGCCTGGATTTTCGAGTGGCTCGTGCCGTCGGAATATCCACCGGCTGCTGCGGGCGAAAAACCCTTGGTCAAGGGTTCATCTCGCCGCTTTCAGGCTCGCCGCTTTCCCGCGGTCTCAGGCTGGGCGTCACGGTCTTACCAGTGATCGGGTCAAGATATCGGCCCATCCTGTTTGGCTGAATGCTCTACACGGCTACATCCACCCCTTACCATCACAGATCTCGCAGACTAAATTCTCGGCCCACTCGCCGGTTCCAAAGCAAACAGCACAACGGGGACTCATATTGTTGAGTTTCCATAGCCCGCTCTTGCTCTTGACAAATCCGCCTCTAATATCATACTCGCTTGCGTCAATGAACTCAATTAGAACCTACCCTTTCACATCGAGTATGTG
>JAPULF010000493.1 GCA_027295245.1 Planctomycetota bacterium | reverse complement strand
CAAAACAAGGGGGCGAGCGGTGAAACTGAAGTCCAGACATATCGCGTTCCTGTCCCTCGCATGCCTCTTGCCCTGGAGTGCCGGCGATCGCGCAACCGCGTTTTCATACTTCGAATTCGGCGGCGTCAAAGTGGTCTGGTTCGGTGCTCAGAGCGTTCGGTGCCTGTCGCCCACCACCTTTCCGGAAGGCAGCGAACCGGACACGATCATCCTCGCGTCAATGGGTCTGTGGAACATCGTCCCGCTGTGTGATTTCGAATACTTCTTCAACCGACTCCTTCAGGACTTTCCGATCGACCATTTCGACGGCTTCAACGACACCGCCGCGGTCCCCGCCGCCACACTCGACCCTGGCGTGCTTGGCGTCACCTATCTCGTCAATAACGGGGCACAGTGGTTCGATATGGACGTCTTGTTCAGCGACCTGCCCGAGGGCATCGGCTGGACCATGGAAACCAACCCCGACTGCGAGGTCGTCGCCAACCCCCTGCCCAACAACGGCTTCTCGTTCCTGCTCGTCGCCGTCCACGAACTCGGACACGCCCTCGGCCTGGGCCACGATCCCATCGGCGACGAGCCCCCGGGCGCTTCGTGGTTCATCCAAACCATGAATCCCCGCTACCCCAACGCCGGTCCCGTGGGCCAGGAGAACATCATCGAACTGCACACCGAGGACCGTCGCGGGGCACGATTTCTCTACCCGCACGGAGGACCGTCCGGTCCGCCGCTCGTCGACCTGGCCAACGCCGGCTACACCACCGGCCCGATCCTGGGAAAATCCATTCCGGTCTTCTTCGACACACCCGGCGTCCTTCCCGAGATCCTGCCCGGCGAAGAATTGATCGTCCGGTCCGTCATCGAGAACTTCGGCACCACCAACGAGTTCATGGTCCGGCACGGATTCTACCTTTCGACCGACGAGATCATCGACGCGGGCGACCTGCCGATCGGCGACATTCTCTGGGACATGCCCTTCGAGGACGGATTCGAATACGACGCCGTCATCGACATGCCCGCCGACATCCCCGCCGGCGATTACTACGTGGGCTCGCTCCTCGACGACCTCGATGAAATCGCCGAGGAATTCGAGGACAACAACGCCGTGGTTTATTGCGATCTGTTGACCGTCAACCAGTTGCAACCGCAAATCAATCCGATCGGTCAGGAAATCGTCAACTGCGGCGAGCCCTACACCGGCCCCGCCCCGACCGTGACCGCGCCGCTCAACATGAACCCCATCACCTGGAGCCTCGACAATCCCGAACCCGGCATGACCATCGATGAGAATACGGGCGTGATCTCCTGGCCTTCGCCGGTTCGCTCGCCGTTCCTTTACACGCTCATCGTCCGCGCCACCAACACCGGTGGGACCGACACCGACACGTTCTTCCTGGGCGTCGACGCCGGTCCCCCCAACATCGTGCCCCTGCCCGATCAGTGTATTTCGACCGGGCCCTATACCGGCCCCACGCCGCAGGTGAGCGATCCGCCGTGCATGCTGCCGATCATCAACTGGTCGCTGGACACCGCCCCGCCCGGCATGACGATCAACTTCGCGACCGGAATAACCTCGTGGCCCGCGCCCTCGGGCGGCCCTCACGTTGTCACGATTCGCGCAACCAACGCCGTTGGCAACGGCATCATGTCCTGGACTTTGACCGTCGGCGGCGACGGTGACGTCGATCAGAGCGGCACGCTCGATTTGAACGACGTCGCCCCCTTCGCATCCGTATTGGTCGGACTCGACGCCGATCCCGATCACGTGGCGGCCTCGGACATCAATTGCGACGGCGCGTCCGACGGTCGCGACATCCAGCCATTTGTCGAATCGATCATGAACGGACCATAGCGATCCCCAAGGTGGCAACACTAGGTCATGGAACGGCATCGCCCGAAACGCGCTCACCGCTCGTTCCATTCGTGGCGGTCCTGGCGGTTCTCTCGATCTCCACGGCGTCCATCTTCATCCGGAAATGTCAGGACGACGCCCCGACCCTGGTCATCGCCGCCGCCCGCCTGGGCATCGCGACCCTGATACTTGCACCCATCGCGGCACGACGGGGTCGAAAGCTCAACATCCGCGCCCGCCACGTCAAGTACCTCATTGCCGCCGGAGCCTTCCTCGCCGCCCACTTCTACCTCTGGATCGCCTCGCTCCAACACACGTCCGTCCTGAACTCGGTCGTCATCGTGGCCACCAGCCCCATCATCGTGGGGATTTCATCGGCCCTGATCCTGCGAGAGTCGATGCACCGCACCCTGGTGATCGCAATCGTGCTCGCCGCAATCGGCGGCGTGGTAATCGGTCTGTCGGACACCGACACGCACAAGGCAAGCCTCCAAGGCGACCTGCTTGCCCTCGGCGGCGCGGTCGCAGCCGCCGCATACTTGCTGGTAGGCCGCAAGATCCGCCGCGAACTGGACATCATCGCCTACATCACGCCCGTCTACGGCGCCGCCGCGCTCATACTCCTCCTGATCGCGCTGCTTACGGGCCACACCTTCACGGGTTACCGTTTTGATACGTACGTCTATTTCATCCTGCTCGCCGTGATCCCCCAACTCCTCGGCCACGGCTCGCTCAACTGGCTGCTGCGCTACCTGCCTGCCACGACCGTCGCCATCGTCGTCGTCGGCGAACCGGTCGGTTCCAGCATTCTGGCATACGCCATCCTCGGAGAGGGCGTATCCGCCATGCAGCTTGGCGGCGGCGTTTTGATCCTCGCCGGCCTCATCACCGCATCCAGGGCTCCCGTCACCCCCCATTCCGCAAGTGACTCTCGCTCTATCGAGAGGA
>JAPULF010000492.1 GCA_027295245.1 Planctomycetota bacterium | reverse complement strand
CATCGTCGTGGTGTATTTCCGCGGTATGAACAGCGACGCCGCGCATGCCACGGTCGTGCCGACGCAAAAGGGGAATATGAACCACCAACGCCGCTCCCTGACTACGCGCCAGATTTCGGAAATCGTGTGGCGGATGTCCGTTACCGAAAACTCATCAACTTGATGATGCATGTTTCATTGTCCTGCGCAGAGTCGTCCGGAATCGACCCCGATCGGCGTTGAAGGGCTAACCGGGCCCGACTCATTAGTCATCATTACTGTCATAGTGGTCCACGGACGTGATCACGTTGGCCGGCATGCCGACGGTTTGAATAATGGGTGCGAACGGGAACAGGAGTTCCTGCAATCGAAGTCCGACCCAGGCAAGCGGGGTTGGAGGCACGTATATGATGTCGCCTTCCTGCAAATGCACGTTTTGGGCCAGCCGGCCCTCGAACAAGATCTTGTCGATGTCAACGGTGATGACCGAGCGTTCGCCTTCCTTGTGGCTGGGGCGAATGATCTTGACCTGACTTCTCCAGGCAAGGAAATTCGGCGGTGACTTGGCGAGGGCCGTCAATACCGTGTCGCGTCCGGTATACGTGAATGCGCCACCCCCACCCGCACCCCCACCGCCACCGGCACCGGCACCTCCCACCCCGCCGCCGCCGACCTGTCCAAACACGTAGTATTTCTTGCTGCCGTTGCCCGAGACCCGAACACTCACCTGTGGGTCGTTGTAATACTTCGCGAGCAGCGACTCCAGCTTGCGCCCGATCTCGAGCGGCGTGAGGCCGGCGACTTTCACTTCGCCGATCAAACGTAGCGAAACCTTGCCGTCCTGGCGAACGGTTTGCACCTCGCCGTCGATTTCCGGGGCGTTGGCCGAACTGATCTCGATCGCGTCCGGCGGTATCACTTGATAATCCGACGCCGAGACGATCGCCTCCCAATCGTGAATGAATGCATTTAGACTCGTATCGTTTGGCGTGCAGCCGGAGAAGACTGAAACGAAGACCGCAAGTGCGGACGTGCGAACAACGACGCGACGCGCGAGCGGGAAAGCTGTTCTCGGGCCATTGGCTACGACGCGATCGGTTGATTCAATCATGACACGCATCCTGTTCCGGGCGCGATAAGCCGAGGCGATATCGGTCGACGCATTCGGTGCCTCGCATCGACGGATTTATCGGGTGGGATAGGTCGCGACTGAATTTAAGGATGCACGCGGCAATGGAAGATTTCGCCGGCCCTATCGGGCGGTTGACGCCGGCCCGAAAAAAACGGCGAACCGGCGCGGGTATTGCGCGTCATTCTCGGACCCGCAGATTCTGCGCGGCCCCGCCGAAATCGCGAAGCGTTCGCATCAAGCCGGGGTTACGACACTTCCGATAACTGAGTGACCGGTCGGTAATGGCCTCGGGGACCACACCGGCGCCGCGAAAGCGACGACCGGTTTCTCGCTTGGGAAGCGGAATTGGCCGCGGTCACCGGGAGCTGGGCATGTATCGCGAATTCTTCGGGCTGAACGCGTCCCCGTTCAACAATACGCCCGATCCGCGTTTTTTCTTCAATACGCCGGATCACGAGGAGGCCCTGGCCTCGCTTCTGTATGCCGCCGAAGAGCGGAAGGGCTTTGTATTGGTCACGGGCGAGGTCGGCGCGGGAAAGACCCTTTTGAGCCGCCTGCTGCTGAGCCGGTTGCGCCCGGGCACGCGAACGGCGGTCATCACCAACACGCGTCTTCACGGCCCCGAACTGTTGCTGGCAATCTGCCGAGAATTCCGACTCGACCTGGACGACGGCTCGACTTCCGCGGAGATGAGCCACCAACTCGAGAAGTTCCTTCTGGAGCAGTATTCGCGTGACCGGCTGTCGGTCCTGATTCTGGACGAGGCGCAAAACTTGCCGCTCGAGTCGTTCGAGGAAATCCGAATGCTCGGAAACCTCGAAGCGGACAACGCCAAGTTGCTTCAGGTGCTGATCCTGGGACAACCCGAATTGCAGTCCACGTTCCGTCTTCCGGAAATGCGGCAGCTCTTCCAGCGAATCTTCAGGACGTTTCACCTGCGGGAACTGTCCGAGGACCTTACGGAACAGTACATCGATTATCGCCTGAAAATAGCGGGCGCCAAGCCGGGCGAGCAGCTCTTCGATAGCGGCGCGTTGGCGGAGATCTATGAGCACGCGGAAGGCATTCCGCGATTGATCAATCAGATCTGCGACAACGCGATGCTGGCGGCATACACCGATTCCCGCAAACAGATCGACGCCACGAATATCAAGGACATCATCGAGCAGATGATGGCTCTGACGGTCGACACACAGAAGCGCGCCCCGCGGGGCGACTTCGCGCGGCAGTATATGGACGACGCGGAGGCCGGCCCGGCGCCCGCCGGACTGAGCCGATCCGGAAGTGAATGCGTGGCGCCCCCGGGCGGTCGTCCGGAATCGGCGAGCGGAGCCGGCGCCCTGGGCGGTCGTCTCGAGCAGATGGAAGTCGCAATGCGTCAAATGGCGGCGCGTCTGGCCGCCTCTGACCGCAAGATGAACGACGTGGACCGGTTCGTTCGCTCGATCGACCCTGATGAAGAGGAGGGTCTTCC
Organism: Planctomycetota bacterium; assembly: GCA_027295245.1. Classification (GTDB taxonomy): domain Bacteria; phylum Planctomycetota; class Phycisphaerae; order UBA1845; family UTPLA1; genus JAPULF01. The sequence goes on along the minus strand of JAPULF010000492.1, from coordinate 232 downwards.
GGACCTGGAAGGCATGCGCGAAAACCTTCGGGCGGTCCGGTTGATGCGTCAGCAAGTCACCGACATGCTGGGCGAGGCCCGATCCACGGCGGATGAAACCCGATCCGCCTTGCACGGCTGGTTGGAAAAGGCCCGGATGTCGTCGGAAAGGATGCACCAGAGCGCGCATGAGACGCTGACGACAACCCAGCAGCAGACCGAGGAGATTCGAAGAAAGACGGAACAACTGCTG
>JAPULF010000491.1 GCA_027295245.1 Planctomycetota bacterium | reverse complement strand
CGTTTGGTCCTGAAGCGAGCATTACGACACTCGCGCCCACCTGCGAACTGCCCGGTGACGTTAATCTGGACGGTGTCGTCAATGGCTCGGATATCGGGGGTTACGTGCGTGCCAAAATGAACGCATCGTTGCCGGGCGAGGAACCGGCATGTGCAGACTTCGGCAACGGCGATGTGCATCAGGACACCACCGATTTCGTGGCCACACTGCTCCCGTAAAGTGAACCGTTTGAACGCCACAGCCAAGTCACGAGCCCGAACGGGCTGCGCTGCGACTCGTAGACAAACAACATGCACTCCGGGCACGGGGCGCCCGGCGGGGTGACTTCCGTGTAGTTCAGTTTGTTCGCCGTGTACGCCGTCGTCGGGATCGATTACGATACGAGACCGGAACGGTGGCCGAGGCGTCCCCGGTTGGCAGGGGAACCGAGTGGATCGATCGGCTGAATCTGCAGTGAAGACGCTCGTGGTAACGAACGATGCGTGCAGGGCTCAAGACATTGATCGCGACGGGGGTGCTATTCCACCCAACATCGCTCCCGGCCGGCGTGGCCAGGGATAGCGTAAAGGTCGAATCGAGCATTAACGGACGGGAGTTTCGATGGCGCATCACCAACGTCGCGGCACCGCCAATCACGAATCTGAGTATTCCCGTCTTTTCAGTCTACCACGAGCAAGTACCGGAGGGATGGACTGTTGATCGGGCGGACAAGAACAGATTCGCCGCGAGCGTCACGTCACGGGCATACGCGATCCACAAGGGCCAGTACAGAGAGTTTTCCGCTCGGGCCACATCATCCAGCGCGGTATTGTCCGCCACATCGGGCCATGTCGGCTTTCAGGGAGGAGACACCCTGGCAATCGATGGGGTTTGGGCACCGGGGAAGGAACACAAGTCCACCATTCTAATACCGCCCTTGGTTATCATCGGTCTGATCTTAATTCAGTTTCTGTCTGTCAGACGACAAGAAAGAGCGACCAAGCCTTCGTCGGCCCGAAGCTAGCGGAGACGGGCACGGTCGATGTCCGACCGGGTGGGAAAGTGAGTCTGCAGCAACTCCGGGACTGCGGCGGCCAGGATCTGCTTGCAGGCCTCGAGCGCCTCGTTGAGGCGGTGGGGTTCGGGAACGCGCGTCACGCACTCGATCTTTGAAAAATAGACCGCACGGATCCACGGCAGCGCCAGATGGGCGCGGGCTTTCTCTCGGTCGTCGTGGAAGCGCCCGTTCACACAGAACACGTAGGCAACACAAATGTCCTTATTCGCGGCATCCGTCGGATGCGACATTCGAACATACTTCGCCTTGATTGTATCCCCGCCCGGCATTGGAACGCGCATGCTTCCAAGCTCGGTAACCTGATTGCCCAACTGGCGGTAGCAGATTTCGGGGGTATGCGGAATCAGCAAAGTCGATTCGTCCCCGGTCTTGGTGTAGTAGTAAACGGAGAGATACGCCACCTCGGTGTCGAGAAACGCGCTGCCCGTCGGGACGAGACGCCACTCTAAATACTCTTCCGTCGCTACATCGTCAGCGCTGCCGTCGCCGATATCTTCGACAAAACGGAAGCCGGCTATTTTCCGCCGATCAAACGCGCGTAACGGTCGCCGAATCGGGACGGGGCGCTTCTCCAGCCACCCTTCGGCTGCCTCGGCCGCCGGTCTCATTCCAACGGCCATCAAGACAAGTATGACGGCACACATTGCAAACCGATATTCCATGACGGCTGTCGCAAGAATACTCGTCTTCATGTTTGCATCTCTGCAAGAGGCGGAATCGATTTCAAGCGCCGTCGTCCGCCGCGACATCATCCTCGATCCAGAATGGTCTCTGGATCCGGGACCCGAGTTTCGGCAATAGCCAGCAACCGAACGCGAAGCTGCCGTAGGCGACGATAAGGCTGATCCCGAGCGAGGCATTGCGCGGGGCCGAACTGACAGGTCCAAAGCCGCCATACACGGCCAGCACGGCCCAAGCGAAGATGCGCATGAGGTTGCAGAACGCGACGATTGGAATACTCGCCAAGATCAGAAAGACGACTTGCCATCTCGGACGACGGCGGGAGAACACAGTAAACAGTCCGACCACCAAGCAAGCGGGCCACAATCGGGCTCCAAAGCGCTGCTCGGCAAGGCCGAGATGTTCTTCCTTTCCATCGTAGGAATAGGCGATGGTCATGCCGGCCGTGCGCGTCTTGACGCCCGGCAGCAGCTTCAACGGAATGAGCGCGGCCCGAAGGGACTCGCGCTGAATATCGATGGAAAACCGTTCCATGGTGCGCTCACCCAACGGCAGACAAAGGCCCAGCATCAAGACAAGCGGAAGACAGATTCGAAGCACCCGCCAACCCGCGACGGCGAGAATGAGTCCGACGAAACAAACGAGCATCGCGACCAGAGTAGCGTAGCCGATGAACCGGAGACTGGTCGACATCATCCAAATGGAGAATCCCAAAAGGACAAGGACGGCCCCCCAAATCGAGCCTTTCCTCAGGCCGATGCGGATGTCGTCCATGCGGCAAAGGACGAACAACATCGCGACAACGGGCATAGCGAAGACGTGGCTCCATTCGGAGAACCCCGCGGCCAGGGCCACGATGCTGTACAGTTCCTTTCGAAATGCAAATGACATCAGAATCAAGAGAATGCCGAATCTGATCAGGATCGTCAGGTGGGCCGCTGTCCGCGCCGATGTGTGATGGGGCTCGGAAGGCGTGTTCATCTCGGGTCTCTCATTCGTTGCGGCACATGATAACACCAAGCGGTGTTGCCGAGCGAAAAGACCTGCCAGCGGCCGAACAGGAATCGTTTACGGTATCGCTTAGCCCCGAACGTGATGCGGCTTCTGGTCCGCCAGTCGGTCAATTCCTCGCGTACGCGCTCGGTTTGCGTTTCGTCAACAAGGACGGGATTGGATTCGCCGGGGTCTCCCACGAGATTGTATCGGTAGGCCCTGTTGAGGCTCGGCCAATAGACGGTTTTCTGATTTCCCTGAACAATCCCGGACGGATCACGCGGGGTCCAACCCGAGAAACGCATCTTTCGATCGGCGGCAGTCCGCGAGAGCGCATCACGGCCTTCAAAGCCGGCATTTGAAATATCGAAACCCAGGATGCTCAGAATTGTCGGCGTGACGTCCAACAACGAACAGGGCGCCCCGACGATCCTCCCTTCTTGCAGTGATTTCGGATACCTGATAACCCAGGGTATTCGCAGGGCCTCCTCGTACGGATTCGCGCCGTGCTGCATCACGTCATGTTCGCCGAACCCCTCACCATGATCGGACAAGACACATAACAGCGTGTCGTCGTAGATTTCGCGTTTCTTCAATTGGTCCACGATCGCCTTCAGGAACGCGTCGGTGTAACGGACGGTTTGCAGAAAAGCCTCCTTGGGATCGTCCATCGCCGGCCCGTACCAGGCCGGGACTTCGTACGGATGATGGGCGACGGACGACATGAACAACATGAAGCATGGTTCGTCTTGTTGATCGAACCAGTCGAAGGCCGGCTCGATCATCTTGCAATCATCTCCTGCAAAATATCCAAGATGGGTGCTGGGGTCCTGCAAGTCCTCGCGAGTCCAGAAGGAGTCGAACCCCAGATTCGCGACCAGGCCCGGATTACACTCGAATGTCGCCCTGACCATTTGTGAAAAGCGGGTCTTGTAACCGGTGGACTCCAAGATGGTCGCAAAAGACTCGTAAGGCGAATCCACCAGCACCGCCTCGACAAACCCGCCGTCAAGCACCGGGGAAACGCCGGTCAACATGCTGAACTGACTTTGGGTCGTGTGTGTAACGAGGGCTCGGGTGGTTTCAAACAGAACACCCTGTTGCGCAATTTCGACGAGCGCGGGAGTTTGGTTCGGCGGCTGGCCGCCGAGCGACGTGGACCAATGGGCCACGCTCTCCATAACCACCATCACCACGTGAGGGCGGGGGCGGTTTCGACTCGGTGCGTTGATTCGGCGTTCGCCCAGGCGCGGAACGCGCCGAGACCCGATCTCTTCGTCCCCGAGGGAAGCACTCCGGATTCCGAACACCGACGTCAATCCGAACCAATGGCTGCTGTACGATAGGGCCGCCAGGCGCGGACTGGTCGAAAGGGCCGAGACGCTCCAGGCCGCTGCGCACGACAGCCCGGCGACAATCGCGCTGGGCAGCAAGGCCCGTACCGAATGGCGAGCAGCGCGCTCGGGCCGCACGAGTCGAATCGCCACAATCGCAGTCAGAACAACGGCCACCAAAAGAAGCGGGATCGAAAACCTGGGTGAATGAACCAAACGATTGGTCACGATCGGACCGAATTCGGCCGGATCGCGCAACAGACTTGCGAACACGTCGACGTGAATCTGCACACCGGTCGCCACAAGCCACGCCATGTTGCCGGCCGACCATACAACGATCAGGACGGAAACGACTACGGCCAAACGCGAGACAATTCTCCACGAAAATATTTTGTACGACAGCGCAATCAAGAACGAAACGACGGAAAAAAAGGCGATATCACTCAGCCATACACGTGATATGAACAGGCCGGTTGAGGGGCCGCCACGCAGCACGTGCAACTTGCCGTACAGAGTACATGCCAGGGCAATTAGAAGCAGGCCGACTTCAACGCGCGGCAAGGCGGCCCAGAATCGGCGAATTCGAGCGGGATGCCGGTCGTCTACACGGTCACGCCCGGCGACAGCCTCGAGTTTCTTGCCCTCAGCAACACCCATCAGGATCGACCTTCATCATCAATCTTGGAACCGCATTCGGGAGTGAATTGCTTGACCCGTTTCGGGAGCTAACGACGGCTCAATTATACGGGCTTCGATCTTCCCCTGAAAGGTCCTCAAATAGCCCTTCGGCTTGCCGCTTCAAGCGAACGAGGAGTATCGACGGCTGAATGATATCCAAGACGGCCAAATCCGGAAGACGGACGTCACTCAACCAACGCGGAATCGCCGCGTCCTCTAAACGCGGTACAACCGATCCACTGATTCCGCGGTTCGAACGTCTCGTCAGGCCGTTAAGTCCACATGCGGCGTTCCGTCTTTATCGATCGTGACGGCGTCTGAGTCTTGCTCGATGGCGGTTTCGACTTCGTCCGACGGCTGCTCGCGGGTTTCGCGGCCGGAACCGCCGGTGCCCTCGGAATCGGAATGGACCTGCGTGTCGTCGTCGGTGGCTTCGACTTCCAGGACGGCGTCGGCCCGGCCCGCCGCGGCACTCGATACGCGGGCCCGCTCGTTTCGCTCGGCGTCGTCCGCCTTGGACTGCACGCGCTGCGTGGCACCCGATTGCAGGACCGAGGCGATGCTGTTCGGCGGAATGGCCGACATGGTCACACCCTGAATTCGCGGTCGCGCTGACGCAACTGGAACCGCAGGCGGT
>JAPULF010000490.1 GCA_027295245.1 Planctomycetota bacterium | reverse complement strand
AGAGGTCCAGTCGTCCCGAAACGTCCCCACCTTGTTTCACTTTAGGGTTCAATAATCCGCCTTCGACCGGCATTGCGGTGGAGACACCCGCATTTCTGTTGATTGAAACCCGTTTTGTCCAAGGCGAAACGGGTTTTCTTTGTGCGCCTTCCGCGGTCCGCGCATTTTCAAAAGCCGACCGGGCAATCAACGCGTTGCGGGGGAGGCGGCCACGTCAGGACGATTGGCTTTAGATTCGTCTTTCGGTGGGAGCGGTTCGATTCCGAGCTTGCGACACATCCGTTCGTAGGCCGACCGATTCATTCGACCGCCTTCTTCATGAACGCGACCCTCGAGAATGACCTCGAACTTCGGGAGCCCCTCCCGCTCGGCGACGAGATTCTCGTGATAACGGTCGTAGACCCCCCTCGCCCGATTCAGCCACGGTGTGGCCAGGTCGTCCTCGTCGTAGGCGAGCGGCACGAGGCCCCGGCCGATCAGGCCGTTGAGGCGATTCATCGTGCCGCGATAATCATCAAAAGTACGGTCCTCCGGGAATTGCAGCACAAGAAATCTCTCGAAACCTCCGTCGTACATTGGGTCGGGGAAGTTCTCCCGGAGAAATTCGAACTTTTCGCGGGCCTTTTTCATCTCGTTGCGCTCGGCATATCGAAGGATAAGCGTTCGCGTAAAGCCCACGAATCCTCCAAACACGTTGATGTTAACCTCAACTTTGCCTTTGGTATCTTCCCATATTCGTTTTGTTTCCGCCAAATAGTGGTCGAAGAGGACTTCACCGAATCTGAGATCGGGAATCAGGAATGGACGCATGCCCTGCTCGACTTCGGGTACCAGAGTCAGCCGGCCGCGCTCGGACATGTTCTTCAAACAGAAATAGCCGATGCGCGTGGTATTGAGTTGGTGTATATCAATCCGCGTACTCTTTTTGTGTCCCAGTTCGAGTCCCTTGGAGGTCCAGTACAGGGCATGGGTCTCGCCGAGGCGGAGGTCGAATATCACGCCGTAGCTCTCCGAGAGTTCGAGCAACCAGGCGGGGTCGATCTTGAGGTCGCGCCGAAGCCAGTTCGCCCGCCAGAAGTGTTCCAGCTCCGCCCGGATCGGGGCCGTCGCGGGATCGGTCATCATTTTCACTAATTCGTGCCGCAGTTCGGCTTCGGTTTCGGGCGTGCCGTTGGGAATCCGAATTGTCTCGTCTGTGATTTGTTCGACAATCCCCAGGTAGACACCCGACTCTTCGACCTTGAATCCGAACCGTTCGAATCTCTTGACGAACGCAGCAGTCTCGGGATTCTGCAACAGGCTCTCGAACTTGTTCGGAGCTTCGGCGAGGGGCTTATAATCGTAGTTTCGATAGAACTCGCCGCGCGAACGCCCCGGTCCCACGTAATCGGGCGGCGGCGGGCCCAGAATCTCCTCGACCTGGCGGGCCAACTGCCACTTGTAATACCAATGATGCTCGTCTGTGAAATCGGCGACCTTGTGAAAGAATATCCAGCCCAGCTCCCGGTAGAGTTGCAGGTTGTTCGGGTTCAGGGGGATTCCCTTGTCACGCAGGAGGTCAATGCCGTTGCTGACCCAGCGCCAACGGTCCTCGGCCGCGCCGAGCGTGACGGAGATGTTGTAGGCCATGTTCCACGCCTGAAAGGCCCAAACGCTGGCGAATCGAGGTTGCAAATCGCAGATGAGGCGGGAAAGCTGATCGGCGTCGAAGTAACGTCCCTCGTCCTTGAGCTTGGTGGCCCGCAGCCAGAGAAAGTCCACGAGCGGCGCCCGCCCGAGCGCCAGCAACGGTCTGAGCATCATGGACGGTTTGGCGCTTTCCGGCAGGGGGGCGGCGTTCAACTTGCATTCGGTCCGCTTCGCGTTAAGAGGCGCAACCCTGGAGGCGGCCAAGCCGATGATCAGAATCGCGGACAACATGAACAGCCATCGTCGAGTGGTCGGTCGCATGGATGATCCTACACGATTCAACGCGGGGCGCGGCGGCCTACACCGTCACCGCCGCCAATTCACGACGTCTAAATATCATGACCGCCAAAGTCAACGTCAAGAGGCCCTTTAGCAGCACAAACTTCCACGTGAGGGTCCAGAGCCTGGACCAGCCGATGGCTCGACCCTCGATCAGGTTCGTGACCGGTTCGCAGTCCCCTATCGCAAACGCCCAATCCATCGAGTTGACGATGCCCTGGCGAAGCTGAATCGCCCACGTAATGTGTTCCGGATCATAGTAATCCTCGGTGATACCGAGCGATTCGGCGACGAAACCGATGCACAAACTGATGATGTAAATCACGATCACGATCAGAGATCCGACCGGAAAGCTGAGAAACGTCGAAGCGCACACGCCGACGGCGCCCAGGCATGCCAACGGGATCAGAATCGCCAGGTATACCTGAAACACATTCATTTCGAACGAACCGACGCGATACAACACCTGGAGACCAAACGGGAAATCGAACGCCGCGCTCACGCGACGCGGATCGATATTCATGAACGAGAGTATGACGGCTCCGTCTTCCGCCACCGACTCTGTTTCTATCTCGAATTCGTTGAAGGTGTTGACCGGGTGGGCGGCGAGAAGCGAGAAATACGGAGGCGGGTCCGGCGTGGGATTTCCGACACCCCACTCGGCAAGAAGCGTGTCGCGCTCCAAGTCGAACTCCGACACCGAGTCGAGATATGACGAAGGTCTGATCTTGAAACGTACGCTCATGAGGAAGTCTCGTTCCTCGGACGGAGGAGGACCTCCCTTCATCGTCCATGTCCGCCCCATGCGGAACGGGACGGTCATGTAGCTTGCCTTGATGGCGGCCTTGATCCGTAACTTGGTCTCCCTGACGGTCCAACCGGCGGGCAGGCGACTCTCTTTTTCCATGGCCGCATATTGCTCGTCCACCAGATCAGGCAGATCGGGTATTTCGGGAGGCGTGAGCGTGGCCCGCGCGGTCAACACCTGGCGCCTCAACTCGTCGAAACGCCTCAAGTTGACACGGGTTGCCTCCGGGAGCATCAACAACTTTTCCGAGATCTGATCGTTCGTCTGACCGAGCGCCTTGGCGAGAGTGGAAACCACCGGACTGCCTTGCCCCTTCACGCCCTTACCCTCGACGCTGTCAAGCGCCGCCACCGCCGCGTTCGCGTCCGCCGGTGTGAGTCCGCCAAACGTGTGCAGTTCATGGGCGAGGTCGGCCTTGAATCTCCAAAGCTTGTATCGATGGCCCGCGTATGTTGCCAGGCAGACGACGGCCAGTAGAGACACATTCAGGATCATCACGCCCGTCCATTTTCCGACCAAGATCTGCCAGCGCGGAATAGGCTTGCTGACGACGCCGTAAATCTGACGTTGGGCGACTTCCATGGAAAGTGAGCGGCACGAGAAAAAGATCGTCAGCAACGCCAGCCAAAACGAAGCGAAGCCGAGCGAGTATGCCAGGAACATCTTGACTTCGCCCGAGATCGTTCCATCTCCCGTGCAAATCACCAAGAACAACGGAATCGCGATCAGGACCAGGCCCGTGAAGCCGGCGGCGATCTTGGTTCGTATGCCCTCTGCAAGCGTGATTCTCGCAACGGCCGTCACCCTTCCCCAAGCGCCGCGAAGTTCCCATCCGCCGATTTCGCCGGCATCTCCAGCGAACGCCCGGCGCAGAACGTACACGAACGTGACCAACAACATGATCCCGCAAAACGAAAGCATGACAAAGAAGAAGGTGTAGTCCGACGCCACCTGTTCGATTCCTCTCGCGTTGCCTACTTCAAAGGACCTGACGCAGGGTTATCTGCGCTCGCCGACGGGTCGTCCGGATTCAAAAGTCGATCGATCACTTCGGCGTCCGGCTTCGGGGTCGAGACGGGCGATTCAACCGGCTCGCTCGAATCCGCGGCGTCGGCCCCTTCGGAGACCAGCTTTGAAAGAACGTCGGCGCGAGCGGTTGGCAGGATTTCCACCGGAGCGGTTGTGACCGGGGCACGCTCCGTTTCGCGTCGCCCGGCGCTGATCAGGGAGTCTACCAATCCCTCTTTTCGGTCCGGGTCGCCGGCGAGAAAGCTCGAAACACCCTCGGCCGACTCGGCCCCACTGGTCTCCAGCTTTTCCCGTTGCGCCTGACCGACCACCCGGAGGAAGATGTCCTCCAAACGATCCCTAGGGTGTTTCACGTCCAGGATTTCGCTTCCGGCGTCGGCGACCATTTGGCGCAGCTTTTCGATGGTGGCGTCGTCGAGTCCCTTGGCGGAGATCTGCGTAACGTCGCTACGTTCCAACAACTCCGAGATATCTCCGAGGGCCCGGCGTCGCCCACCGTACATGATCGCCACACGATCGCACACGTCCTCCACGTCGGCGAGCAGGTGACTGCACAACAGCACGGTTTTTCCGCGGCCAGCAAGCGTGCGAATCACCTCTTTGATCTGCCGCGTCCCGATCGGGTCCAGACCGGTGGTCGGTTCGTCGAGAATGAGCAGGTCGGGATCGTTGACCAGGGCCTGGGCCAGCCCGATGCGTCGCGCCATCCCCTTGGAATAGGTGCCGACGGTACGCTTGCCGGCGCGCTTGAGGCCGACCATCTCGATCAGTTGGTTGGTGCGGCGTTTTCGCTCGTGGGAATCCAGCCTGAAGAGCCTTCCGTAGTAATCGAGCGTTTCATAGGCGTTCAGAAAACGGTGCAGGTACGACTCTTCCGGCATGAATCCGATGCGTGATTTTATCGCCACATCGGTAGGCGGCCGGCCGAACACCCGGCACGAGCCGGTCGTGGGATAGAGCAGTCCCAGGAGCATCTTGATGGTGGTTGATTTTCCGGAACCGTTCGGACCCAGAAGACCGAAGACTTCGCCGGGGTAGACCTCGAGTTCGAGTTGGTCGACGGCCAAGACCTTGCCGCGCCCCCAAAAATCCTGGAACACTTTCGAGAGCGAGGTACACTGAATGACCGGTTGCAGACTCGTATTTGCCGTCAATTCATTGTCTCAAGGCCGTTGATCTCGGCAGAATGCCTTTCAAGTCGACCTCATCCTGGTCGATCGTCACCTTGCGCCTGAAGGTCGGATCTCTATCGGTCTCATCGTCGGGCTTGCGAGGGCTGTCTTGAATCTTGATACGAACCTCATTGCCCGGGTAGAGCCACCACTTGGTTAGCTTGTCATTGGCGAGGGCGACGGCGTAGTTCTCGGCGCCTAGCCGCGCGAACAAGATATCCGGATTGCGGCGGTATTCCGGCAACAGGGCCTCGATCTTTTTCCAGTCCGCGATCGCCTCCTTCTCGATGGCGTCCTTGTACACCTGACTCATTCGAATAATGGCGCGCACCTGACCGGATGCGGCCAGAATCATGTTCTCGACCTCGGCACGCTTTTCTTCGAGTGAATTGCGTAATCCGGCGAGCTCGATATCGTCCGTGTTCCCATGCCCCTCGGCCTTTGAGACGGCCAACATGGCCCGAAACTCCTTGTCAATCGCCTTGCTGATGGCCGGATGAGCGGCCCCGGCCGCCTGCGTGAGCAATTCCTCCGCATCGGCTTCGGCCTTGGCAATTTCCTGTGCCTTTCTCGTCTGGGTCGCGAACACCTCGTCAAAGTCCTTCTGAACCTGCCGCGGCGGGTAAACCCCCTCGTTGCCGGCGGTCTTCGGGGCAACGATGCCCGTGACGGGATCGACCGTGATGCCGAGCGGCGTGCCGGCGGCCTTCAATTCATTGAGCTTGCGTATGACGCACACCGCCACCTCACCGAGGAATTCATTCTGGCGGCTGCCGCGGATCTCGAGGGCCTTCCACGCTACCGAGATCTCGATGACCGCGTCCCGAGTGAGATTGGAGAGAATGGAGTATTCCGCAAAGTGCTCGTGCAACGGGCCGCTGGTGACCGAGGCATCGGGTTTCGGCATGGGCTTGACGTGGTTCACGTACGCTATCGGATCGGTGATCCGGTACTTCACCTTCAACAGGCTGTGTAAAATATTGGCGTCTCCGGTGACAAGATAGTCGTCTCTGTCGGGGCTTAGTCGATCGTTGAACTTGTAACCCAACTTTCCCGAAATCTCCTCCTCATCCGTGCGTTTTTCGATAAATTGGATCGGCAACTCGCGTTCGGAGACGGACACTCTTTGGTGCCCTTCGATCGGATACGGCCACGACCAGTGCCATCCCGGACGAAGGATCTCGCCCGTCGGGCCACCCGCGACGCTTCCGAAACGCGTGATGATCCCGACTTCATTGGGCTTGACGCTAAACCAGCCGCTCAGGGCATATAAGACCACGAGCACGACCATGATCGCCTTCAGAACCCAGAAGCTCTTGTGAAGGCCCTCGACCAGGGCCAGATTCGCGGCGTCGAGGGCGTCGGCATTGCCCGGACCGATCGGCTCGGTCCCCGTGTGTTCGTGAGATGGATTTACGTTCGCCATCGAGATTCTCGCTAATCGGTCCTGACGCGCTCGGAAGCCTCGACCCCGGCCCGTAC
>JAPULF010000049.1 GCA_027295245.1 Planctomycetota bacterium | reverse complement strand
GATGTCGGAGACCCTCGGGTTCGCCATCGGTTATCAGCTTTGCGCAGTTATTATTGTTGCCACCTGGGTGCTATTGTGGCGACGTGCCGTTCAGTGGACGGCGAAGCGGCGAAAAATGACCGTCTTGTACGCCGCAGCCCTTCTGCTCGCGCCGTGGGCCGTCTACTTGCCCCAGGGACCCGAACTTTGGAATGTCTTTTGCTGGATGTTGCCGTTGTGGGCTGCGGCGATTTGGTTCGTCGGCACAGCACTGGCATGGCGTACCCGACGCGATTTTGACATCGAACGGCTGGCATCCTGTCCGAAATGTGAATATAGCCTCCGGGGGCTGCGTGAAATCCGATGTCCGGAATGCGGTTGGAATTCCACGGTGGACGACATCGTTGGTTGCTGTATAGCCACCGTCGCGGACTTCGACTAGTGCGCCTTGACCGTGCGAGCCCGACAGGGGTTGTTGTCCGGCTCGAACTTGACGTACCCCACGAAGATTCCGTCGGTCCGGGAGATCGAGTTGAGAAATACGATTTACCGGCGCATGAATCCGGTCTTCGAGATCGGCGGAGACCCTTGCCCGCGATATTGGGCCTCGCGTAATCAAAGGCGGACGCCAGGAGAATCTGAATGGGTTTAAGCATGTGGCACGGTCTGGAACTGGTGATAGGTCTCTCCTACGGGCTCGCCGCCGCCTATTTGATCCTGTACGGCCTGCACATGCACATGTTGGTGTGGCTGTTTCGGCGACGCCGGGTGTCAAGCGGGCAGTCGCAGCGGGACCGAGTGGAACGGTATACAGCACAACGTCCCGACGAGGACTGGCCGGTCGTGACCACTCAGATACCGCTGTTCAACGAGGCGAACGTGGCCCGGCGGGTGATCGAGGCGGCAGCGGGCATGGACTATCCGGTCCGGCGTCACGAGATTCAGGTCCTGGACGACAGCACCGATGAAACGCGGTCGATCGTGGATTCCGTAGCTGCCGAGCTTCGGCGATCGGGCCGAGACGTGACGGTGGTTCGCAGACCGAACCGGGCTGGATACAAGGCCGGGGCGCTGGCCCACGGCCTGGAACGGTCCCGAGGGGACATCATCGTAGTCTTTGACGCCGACTTCGCTCCCCCGAGCGATTTTCTGCGGCGCGGGGTGCCGTTGTTGATGGACAAACCGCGGAATGCGTGTGTGCAGGGACGGTGGTCTCATCTCAACGAGGGGCATTCCTGGCTGACGCGGGCCCAGTCGCTGGCGATCGACGGCCACTTTGCGGTCGAACAAGGGGGACGCTGTTGGAACAACCTCTTGATGAACTTCAACGGGACGGCGGGTCTGTGGAGGCGGTCCGCCATCGAGGATCCGGCGGTCGGCGGTTGGTCGGCGGAGACTCTCACGGAAGACCTGGACTTGTCCTATCGGGCACAATTGGCGGGTTGGAGGATTGAGTATTGCATGGATCTGGCGTGTCCCGCGGAGTTGCCGGAAACGGTGCCGGCTCTCAGGATCCAGCAGTTCCGGTGGGCGAAGGGCTCGATTCAGTGCGCGCGAAAACTGCTCCCGCGAATCTGGCGCAGCGATCTGCCGATTGCCTGCAAGCTCGAAGCGACGATGCACCTGACGGGTTACGGCATCTCCGTGGCCATGCTGGTCCTGGGGCTGTTAAGCTTGCCGATGTATTGGATCAACGCATACGCGGCAATCGGTCGCGGCACCGTCGTCATCGCGTTGTTCATGTGGATCGCCCTAATAGGTCCACCGGTCGCGCATGTCTATTCCAGGAGCGTGATCAAGGGCCGCTGGACCGGGTTTGCGGCGAATCCGTCCCTGATGCTGCTGGGGGTCGGGTTGTGCCTGAGCACGTCAATTGCGTGTCTGAGCGGGTTACTTTTCCGCGGAGGCGAGTTCGTTCGAACGCCGAAGACAGGGAGCGGCGACAAGAGTGAACGGCAACACGCCCATTCGAGTCGGGTCGGGCAAAAGCGGTATCGAATGCGCTCGTCGGCAATGTGGCAGGTGGAACTCGGTGCCGTGGCGTATTGCGCCTTCAGCTTCTGGTATTTTCTGACGGCGAGCGAAGCGGTGGTCGGGGCCTTCCTGGCGGTCTTTGCGTTTGGCTTCGCGCTCGTGGGGTGGCAATCCAGGCCGGGCGAGCGCGGAAGAAAACCGCCGCCCGCATCAATGCCCCTCGGTCCTCCCCGAATCAAGGCGACGATCAAGTAAAGAACGGGTTTTTGCCAAATATATCCCGGACGATCGCATTGCCGGTCGTCCTAGATCACGCGACAATACACTATCGGGTCGCGTCAACATCCAGGAGGTGACAGCGTCCCGCCGGAGATCGTCCTTGGCTTCCGACCCCAACGCGCGGCGCTCGCCGCAACCCGATGCCCCCGAGCCGCACCCCCTCGGGGAGAGTCCGTCGGCATGGGTTATGTTCGTGCCTTGCATCACGGTGTTCATTTCCAGCGCGTGTGTCATGATGGTCGAACTCTTGGCGTTCCGGCTGATCACGCGTTTCCTGGGTCATTCCAACTTCACGGTTTCCGCAATCATCGGCGTGGTTTTGGGCGGGCTCGCAATCGGTAATTACGTCGGGGGCCGCCTGGCCGATCGCTTCCGCGCTCGGTCGACGCTGTCTGTGTTATTCATGTTGTCGTCGGGCGCGTGCCTCGCCATCCCCGCCTTGAACAATCTCTTCGGCGAATGGCCGGCCCTGTGGCACCTGTCGCTGCCCACACGGATTGCGATTCACGTGGCGTTGACGTTCGCGTTGCCATCGGCCTTGCTGGGAACGATGGGCCCGATCCTGGCCAAGATGGCGCTCGATCAGGGTCGGCAAGTTGGGCGAACCGTCGGCAACGTGTACGCCTGGGGAGTGGTTGGCAGCCTCGTCGGCACTTTCCTGTGTGGATTCTGGCTGATCCCGAACTTCGGACTCTACACCGTCAACTATGCGATCTGCGGCGTTCTGGCCCTGATGGGCATCCTGTTCGGACTCCGCCATTGGTGGCCGTACGCCGGTTCCGCGGTGATCGTTTTCCTGACGTCCGTGGCTCTCGGTCCGTGGACCTGGAGCCGGTCGCTGGCCGCGGAGTGGGGCATGCGCGATCGCGAGGGACCCGAGATACTCTTCGACAAGGCGAGCGAGTATTCCCACGTCCGCGTCGAGCTGGACCCTAGCGAGCCCGGCCGGCGCGTCATGATGTTGGACAAGTTGGCGCACAGTTTCTACAACCCCGACCGGCCGGATGCCCTGTTATACAGTTACGAAACCGTCTATGACG
>JAPULF010000489.1 GCA_027295245.1 Planctomycetota bacterium | reverse complement strand
AGCTACAGTGGGTGCAGGCGATGAAGGCCGCCGAGGGGGCGGACGTGGGCTATACCTGCCCGAAGCACGACCACGTATTCTCCGATCGCCCGGGCGACTGCCCACGCTGCGGCAAAAAGCTGGAGGCCTTCAAGGTCATGTACACCTGCCGCGATCCCGAGCACGCCGGCGAGATCAGCACACTCCTGAGCGATTGCCCGCGCTGCCTCGATCCGTTGGTTGCATTTCGCGGCCCCTGGCTGGGTGATGAAATGGCGCAGAGGAACGAGCCCGCGGACGCCGCGCCCGCAGAGGCTGCTCGGTACCACTGCGACGCACACCCGCTGGTTCACAGCAACGAGCCCGGCCCCTGCACGATTTGCGCCCAGGCCTTGGTGGAAGCGGCTCCGGTCGTGGCCGGCGACCAGCCGCGTAAGATTCCAGCGGGCGCAAAGTTTGTCTGTCCGATGGAGGAGTGCTGGCAATTCTCCGAGACCGAGGATCGGTGTCCGACGTGCGGCATGAAGCTCAAGTCGATCGAGGATGTACCCTGGGCCGACAAGTTGGCACGTTCCGTGGTTGCGCCCACCAAATTCGTCTGTCCGATGCACGTGAACGAGGGCGAACAGGACCAGCCGGGCACCTGCCGCCTTTGCGCGATGCAACTCGTACCGGTGGAGTCGATCGTTGGTTTGGGTGCCGGGCCGGAGCAAATCCGACGGCAGATTGACTTCATCACCGAGCATTACCTGGCCCTGCAGACCCTCCTGGCAGCCGACAAGACAACCGATGTCGCCCGAAACGCCTTGGGCCTGGTCGGGGCCAGCGAGGCCTTGGTCAAGCTGCTCGGGGATGGCGAGGAGCACGAGCGGGGCGCCCTCTTGGCGGCAGCTCGGAAACTGCACGTTGCAACCCTGAAGATTGCCGGAACGGACATCGCAAGCGATCGGGCACTGTTCGGCGAGGTCAGTACCGCAGTGCGGTCGATGTTGAACGACGTAAGGCCGGATCAAAAACGCTGGCCCAAGCTCTACATCTTTCACTGCCCGATGAGTCAGGCCGATTGGATCCAAACGAGCGAGAAGAAGGCCAACCCGTACTACGGCTTCAAGATGCTCGACTGCGGCAAACTCGTCGAAACCAAGTAGCCTGTCTCCGTGAGAGTTCATTTGCGATGATCGCGAAAGTTATTGAATACTGTGGCAAGAATCGATTGCTTGTCCTGCTGCTCACCGGGTTTGTTGTGCTGGGCGGGATTTGGACGATTTACAACATACGCCTGGACGCGATTCCAGACCTGTCTGACGTGCAGGTCATCATCTTCACGGAGTTCCCAGGCCAGGCCCCCCAAGTCGTCGAAGACCAGGTAACGTATCCTCTGACCACCTCCATGCTTGCCGTCCCCTTCGCCAAGGTCGTGCGCGGCTACTCGTTCTTCGGGATTTCGTTTGTCTATGTCATCTTCGAGGACGGTACGGACATGTACTGGGCGCGGTCCCGCGTCCTGGAGTCTCTTAACTACGTTGCCAACCGGCTGCCCGCGGGAATCACGCCCCAGCTCGGCCCCGACGCGACCGGCGTCGGCTGGGTGTATCAGTATTCCATCCGCAACGGCTATTACTGCCCGCATCACCCCAATGGGATGTATCACCATCCGGACCGGCCCGACAAGTGGTATGGCACGATTCAGGAGGCTCCCGAGGATATCCGAGATGAGTTGGATCGGGTCCGCATCTTCGAACACGCCGGCACTTGTCCTTGGGACGGCGAGACCGAACTCGTCCTCGGCGAATACGACCTGTCGGAACTGCGCAGTCTTCAGGACTGGTATCTCCGATATGAGTTGACCGCCGTGAAGGGAGTCTCCGAAGTCGCCGCGATCGGCGGCTTCGTGCGGCAATACCAGGTCGTCGTCGATCCGAATCGCCTGCTTGCCTACAACATCCCTCTCAGCCAGGTCAAGACCGCCATTCAGAGATCCAACAACGACGTGGGCGGCCGCGTCCTGGAGATGTCAGAAACGGAGTACATGGTCCGCGGCAGAGGATACATCGCTTCGCTCACGCCGCGGCAGGTCCGCGAGGCGAAGGAGAAAGGCGTGCCGCTCTTTCGGGCTCGGGCCCGGCAAGGGCTGGAGGACCTGAAGAAGATCGCCATCCGCGCCACCGCCACGGGCACACCCGTATACCTTCGCGACGTCGCCGACGTCCATCTCGGCCCCGAGCTTCGGCGCGGAATCGCGGAGGAAGATGGCGAAGGCGAAGTCGTCGGCGGCATCGTCATCATGCGCTTCGGGGAAAACGCCCTGCAGGTGATCCGCAACACCAAGAGCAGGATCGACGAACTGAAGCAAGGATTGCCGCCCGGCGTGGACGTGGTCACCGAGTACGACCGCTCGGCCTTGATCGAAAGGGCCGTTGACTCGCTGACGGAAAAACTGATCGAGGAGCTGATCGTCGTGGCCCTCGTCTGTGCCGTCTTCCTGCTCCACCTGAGGAGCAGTCTTGTGGCGATCTTCGTAATCCCGACCGCGGTGTTAGCCAGCCTGATCATCATGCAGGTGATGGGTCTCAACGCGAATATCATGAGCCTGGGCGGCATCGCCATCGCCGTCGGCGCGATGGTCGACAGCTCGATCGTCATGGTCGAGAACGCCCACAAACACTATGAACGCGACAAAGGGAAAAAACCCCACGCCGAGATCATTATCGAGGCGGCCAAGGAAGTGGGCCCCACGCTGTTCTTTTCCCTGCTGATCATCACGGTCAGTTTCATTCCCATTTTCGTGCTCGGCGAACAGAGCGGGCGGCTATTCAAGCCGTTGGCCTTTACTAAGACGTTCGCGATGGGGGCATCGGCGCTCCTGTCCATCACCGTGGTTCCCGTGCTGATGATCTACTTCATCCGCGGCCGAATCCCCAACGAACAGCGCAATCCGATCAGCCGTTTCCTTCAGCGAGTCTACGAACCGTTCTTCCAGATCGCCATGCGAGGCAAATATGTAACCCTGTTGATCGCCCTGTTGGTCATCTTGAGCATCATTTTTCCCCTACAGGAATACCTCTTTGGCCGGCAGGTCATCGGCGACAACATCGCCTGGCTCAAGATGACCCGACAACTGGGAAGCGAGTTCATGCCTCCCCTCAACGAGGGCGACCTGCTCTACATGCCCACGACCGATCCGGGCATCAGCGTCACCAAGGCCCGGGAACTGCTTCAGCAGACCGATGCCCTCATTGCCAGCTTTCCGGAGGTTCATCACGTCTTCGGCAAGATCGGGCGGGCCGAAACAGCCACCGACCCGGCCCCGCTGAGCATGATCGAGACCACGATCATGCTCGAACCCGACAGTGACAAATGGCGCAAGCGGCATTTCAAACGCTGGTTCGCGTTCGTGCCGGAGTTCGTCAAGGACTACTCAGGGCTGCACTACTTCTGGCCGGAGGAACGCCCGATCACCATCGACGAACTCACCTACGGCTACGAAGATCAGGGCGAGCACGTGCGCGGGCTCAACGAAATCGTCGCCTTCCCCGGTCTGACCAACTCCTGGACCATGCCGATCAAGACGCGAATCGACATGCTGTCAACCGGAATAAAAACCCCGGTTGGCATCAAGATCATGGGCGACGATTTGGCGGTTCTCGCCGACCTGGCGGAGCAAATTGCCTCGCAGGTCCGCGTGCAGCCGGACACGTTGAGCGCCTATCCGGAGAAATCGGTCGGTGGAAACTACGTGGATTTCGACATCAACCGCGATGAGGTCGCTCGGTACGGTCTCCGCGTCGGCGACGTACAGGACGTGATCCTCTCAGCGATGGGCGGTATGAACATCACTTCGACCGTCGAAGGACTCGAACGGTACCCCGTGAATCTTCGCTACAAGCGCGAGCTTCGGGACAATCTGCCGGCTCTCAAGCGAACGCTGGTGACCACGCCGTCCGGCGCACAGGTACCTCTGGCCCAATTGGCCGACATCAACGTCCACAAGGGTCCGCCGTCGATCAAGAGTGAGAACGCCCGCAAGACCGCCTGGATTTACGTAGACCTCACCACAACCGACGTCGGGGGCTGGGTCGACAAGGCCAAGCAGCTCGTTTCCGAGACCGTACCGCTTCCCGCCGGTTACAACATCATCTGGTCCGGGCAATACGAGTACATCCAGGCCGCCAACAAACGGCTGGCGGTCGCGGTGCCGGGTGTCTTTGTCATCATCATCCTGCTGCTCTACCTGTCGCACAAGAGCTGGTTTGATACCTGCGTCGTACTGTTGGCCGTCCCGTTCAGCCTGGTTGGCGCGATCTGGTTTCTCTACCTGGCGGACTACAACATGTCGCTGGCCGTGTGGGTGGGCTTGATTGCATTGGCCGGACTGGATGCCGAAACGGGCATGGTGATGCTCCTGTACCTTCGCAACAGTTATGATCGGGCCAAGGCCGAAGGGCGAATGAAGAGCCTGGCCGACCTGAAGACGGCGATACACGAAGGCGCCGTCCTTCGGATTCGCCCCAAGACCATGACGGTCATGACCACGATGATGGGGCTCGTGCCGATCATGATTGGAACGGGCACCGGCTCCGCTGTTATGAAACGCATGGCCGCACCGATGTTCGGCGGCCTGCTCACGAGTTTCGCCATGGAGCTACTGGTCTACCCGGTCATTTTCCTGGTGGCCAAGCAGTTCGAGGTGCGGCGAGACATGCGGCAATCACACTTGGTTCAGGAGGCAGCCAATGGCGTTCTTTGACCTGTTTACGATCTTTTTCGCCCAATTCCTCAATTTCATCTTCGGGATTACCCAAGCTTTCATCGCATCGGTGCTCAGTCCCTGAGCGGATGGAATAGAATCGGGCTCAAATCGGTTGGGATTCTCGGTATCATCTAAGTTGGGGTACCCTCCGTGGAGAAGGTGCGGTTAGAATCCACTAGAGCCGAATCGAGAATCAACGTACTTCCAAGATCAAAAGGAGCAGTCATGCGGAATCGAACCCTGATCGCGGCCTTGATTGCGACCGCTTGCTGTGGTCTACATGTTTCGGCGGTCGCGGGCCGCGCACCCGAAGAAGATAGATCGTCGCGACGGCAAAAGGCGCCGAAGAAGGGCGAGGTGGCGCCGACCTTCCGTCTCAAGACGCTCGACGGCAAGGCCCAGGTCGACCTCGCGTCGTTTGCCGACAAGCGGCCGGTGATCCTGTTTTTCGGCAGCTACACCTGACCGCCCTTTTTGCGCCAGGTTGGCGCAATGGAAAAGATGTACCAGGACTACAAGGACGCCGCCGAATTCTACATCGTCTACATCAGCGAGGCCCACGCCGCCGACAGCAGTTGGCCCGTACCGTATGCCAAGGATCTCGGCATCAACAAGCACACCGACTTCGGCGAGCGCTGCGCGGTCGCCGAAAGGCTCGTCAAGGAAAAGAAGCTGACGATCCCGTGTCTGATCGACAACATGGACAACGCCGTCGCGGATGCCTATCAGGCCCGGCCCGATCGCGTGTATCTCGTCCGCAAGGACGGGCGGCTCGGCGTGGCGTCCGGTCGCGGGCCCTTTGGATTCAAGCCCGGCGTGGAGGCAGTCGCCGAATGGCTGGCCGACTACCGGGATGACGGCGACGAGCCGGCGCTTGCCGAGGCCGGCGAAGACGTTGGCGAATCGTCGCCGGCCGCCGACAAGAAGGACGTCCCTGGTTTCGACGAGCTGCGCCGCAAGCTCGCTCGGACCTACCGGAAGGCGGACTACGCGAAGGCCTTGAAGGTCGCCCAAAGCATGCTTGAAATCCGACCCGAAGACAGCGACTGCCATTACAACGTCGCTTGCCTCCATTGCCTGCTCGGCGACAAGAACGCGGCCTATCAATCGCTCGAAAAGGCCATCGACGCCGGCTACGCCGACGCGGGTCACCTTCGCAACGATTGGGACTTCAAGATCATTCGCGCGGAAAGTCGCTTCCGGAATCTGGTGAAGCGCCTGGAGCAGCCCGCCGAGCCAACGGCAGTCCGGCGCGAGAAGCCGTCCGGTTTCGCGGGGATCCTGGGCGAGTGGAGCATGGAAACGAGCTTCAACGAGAACACAATCGAGGCGACCATGAAGCTGTCCGTCCGGGACGGCGCCCTGGTCGGAAGCTGGCAAAGCATGGGCCGCGACATGGAAATGAGCGATATTGAATTCGACGGCGAGAAGCTCAGCTTCACGCGATCGATGCGCGGCGATCGTACGCTGACGTTCGTCGGCCGAGTAAACGGCAATCGAATCACCGGCAAGTACAACGGACCGTTTGGCGAGTTGGACTGCACGGGAACGCGTGCCAAGTCGTCCGATGCTTCCGATACGGCCACGCAGCAGGTCGAGGCAGAGCCGAAGTATCGTGGGCTCCTCGGACCCGACAACGACAAGGTGCGGGATGTCGGAAGCAGGACTCTGCTATGGGCGTCCGGCGAGCGCGACACGTCCGAAGCCAAGTGGTACGACTTTACGGGCGCCCCAATACCTTCAGCCGAGCTTCAATTCGGTATCGGACAGGACAAGATTCGATCGATCGACGACCCCCTGTTCGTTTCGCCCGACGATCCCCGCTTGTTGGACCTGCCCGCGAGTCGCTACCGACCCGACGAGCAACCCGAGTCGAACGACGAAATCATGGTCATCGGCTTCGCCCGCGGCGACGATGCCCGCGCCTATCCCGCCGCCCTGCTCGACCGCCACGAACTCGTCAACGACCACGTCGACGGGATGCCCGTCACGATCGGTTGGTGACCGCTTGCCAATCTGTCCGTCGTGCACGGACGAGACACCGACTCGTTTGGCGTCAGTGGTTACGTGCATCGGAACGTTTTCCTGATATTCGATCGGCGTACTGAAAGTCTCTGGTATCCCCTGGACGACAACCAGTGGACCGCCATCTCCGGGCCCAGAAAGGGTGAGACGATTCCGTTTATCGAAAAGCCCGCTCCGGTTCCGCTGGGCGAATGGCGAAAAATACATCCAAATACGGTCATTCTCCTGGGCTCACGGAGTGAGGTCGAAGAAGTCCTGTGAATCGGAGTCCGGCTCGCCCGGCCGGCACGGACCCCGCATCGACGAACGACGA
>JAPULF010000488.1 GCA_027295245.1 Planctomycetota bacterium | reverse complement strand
CGAGCAGGCCCCACCACCCGAAACAAAGGTGCCGTCGCGCGAGGAGCGCGGCGCCGGCATCCGTCCCGGTGCCGACACCGGACGCATCGCGGTCGGGTTTTCGGCGCTCGGTCATTCTCTCAGGTCCACGGTTCGATCGTTTCTTTGTTGGCTCAAGCGAGAGATCGTTGCGATATCGAGTTGTCCGTCGGATCCGATCAAGACCGTTAGTCGGTCGCGTTTGGGCGACACTCGGTCTCGGGCGGTCAGGGCCCTCCAGATGGACAACATGCGTGCGCTGGCGTTTCTCCTCGCTTCAGGTTTTCCGACAAAGTCATATCGAAGGGTCTCGAATCCGGGCAAGCGCCGGAGCGATCGGTAGGCAATGAACCGCACCGCCGAGTATGGATCGTTCAGGAGGTGGGCCAGGTAGGGCGCCTGCCACTCACGACCGGACACGTCCATCGCCGGGCCCCAGCCCATGTGCCAGGCGGCGAGGGCCCGCTGATTGGCGTCGCCCGTCAGGCACGACAGTACCGACGCGGCGATCGCGCGATCGTCGTTGGAAAGTTCCGGTTCGGGCCGGCCGTACCACTCGGCGAGGTGTTCGGACGTCCATCCAAGACTACGGTCTAAGTGACACAGGTTGCAGGCGTTGGGCCGGCCGGTTTCGAGGGTGGATTCGACCGACGGGCTGTCGATCCAATGGCTACGGATGGCCTTGAGTAGACCATAGGTCGTATGCGGCATGTGGCAGTTGTAGCACCGGCTGCCGGATGAATCCGGTGGGTGATTCGTATGGTTTTCGAGGTCGGCGCGATATTCTTCGTGGCATTGAAAGCAGGCCTGATTCGCGGACATGCCGGCAGCGAGCTGATCGTTCGGATCGCTCTCGTGCATGGAATGGCACGTGAGGCATGACAGTTCACCGCCGGCGTGGCAGGCCGATTCGATCAGGGCGTTGTGTTCCCGGCCGGACACCCGAACCATGCCGTCGGGCCAATAACGATTTTCCATGAATGGCGCGGCCTGTTTGTCGAGGTGCCGTTGCTGGCGTTGCCAATCCTTCATGTCTGCGGCGGTCAGATTCCGATCGGTGCCTCGGAGGATGTATCGGGTTTCGTAGAAGTCGCCTCCGGCCGTGTAGCGTATTTCGTTCCTCAAGGGCTCGGCGCGAAAGAGATTCATGCCGTGGCATTGCCCGCAGATCTCGTTCTGCTTTCGCGCCGACAAGCGCGCGGGGTTCACGATTGTCGAATCGTCTTTTTTGCGGCGGTGCATTTGCAACCTGCGACGCGGACTCCGGTTTGCTCGAATGTGGTCCGCCGCCGGACCGTGGCAGGCCTCGCACGCGATTCCCAGCTCGGCGACGCGCGTTTCTTTGCGGTGTTTGAGCGGTCCGCGCTGCAGAATGCCGCCGGTGGCGTGACACTCGACGCAGTTTCCGTTCCACCGGTCCATGCCTCGTCCGAATGTCGGCGGCCGCAGAAACACGTCCTCGCGCGGCGCCCAAAGCTGCTCTTTGATCATCCACATGAACGGCACGTTCAGGAGCTGGCGTCCTTCGTCCCCGTAGACCCAATAGGTCTGCTGGTGATGCGAGCCCGTCGTCATGACGATGCGCTTGTCCACGCGCGGGCCATCGGAAACCGAGGCGGGGTTGATCCCTTGGGCCAGCAGCTCGTGCTCCCAAACCGGGTCCACCATGTTGACCCAGAATTCGTCTTCTTCACGGCGAAGTTGATAGGTTCGGCCGCGAGATGACAGACGCACGTCGTCGAACGGGCCGAGCACGGCGTCCGGCGTCGCTACTTGAGTCATGGTTCGGTGAAAGCTGTCGTGCCAGCTTTGGTACTGGGCGGGATGACAGGCGCGGCAGGCGTCGGAGGATACGTAGCCTTCGTTCGGCCGTCCCTGGTGGGGCACGGAATTCGACATTTGCCGGTTCGATTCAATGCGTCGAGTGGTTTCGCGGCTCCACACGACCGTTCCGCCGACACCGAACGCCGTCAGGATAAACGCGAAGCAGAGTGCCCACCCGCGCGCGGAACGGTGCCCGACGAGCAAGACCAGGATCGCTGCAGCGACGATGGCTGCGAACAATACTTCTTCCAGCGACAGCATTGGTGTGAGCAGCGACATTGCAAGACTCACGTCGAAATGGCACCGACGACGCAGCCCTCCACCAGACCGAGGCGACGTCG
This sequence comes from Planctomycetota bacterium, assembly GCA_027295245.1. Classification (GTDB taxonomy): domain Bacteria; phylum Planctomycetota; class Phycisphaerae; order UBA1845; family UTPLA1; genus JAPULF01. The sequence continues at coordinate 2,912 of JAPULF010000488.1, read as the reverse complement.
ATTCATTGAATGGCATGAAGATGCAGTAGATGTGACGAGTCGTCGCGCCCGAAACGAAGCCCGTTCGACCGTGCAGCTACAAACTTTTAGTTACTGCTCTCTCCACTACCACCCTACCCGCGCCAATATACACGATCGGGCGCGGTGGAACAAGCCGGAGGTGTGGGTGTGTCGAGATCGTCGAGTCAGAATCGCCCTAGGCGTTCGGCTCCGCCGACTGCAGGATCGGGCCGATGCGCTCCATCGCCCACTCGATATCCGTCTGCTCGATGGTCAGCGGGGGCGCGAACCGGATGACGTCTTCGTGGGCGTCTTTGCAGAGGATTCCCTGTTCCATGAACTTTTCGCAGAACCATCGGGCCTTGGGAAAATTCGGTTTGATTTCCACGCCGATCAGCAGTCCGCGTCCGCGCACTTCCTGCACGGCTTTGGCTCCGACGGCCTGCAACTTCGAGCGAAAGAACAACCCGAGTTCCTTGGAACGGGCGTCCATGCCGTCGTTGGCGATCATGTCGATCGCCACCCGAGCGACCGCGCAGGCGAGCGGGTTGCCGCCGAACGTCGAACCGTGGTCACCGGGCTTGAACACGTCGATGACCTCGCGCGACGTGACGATCGCCGAGATCGGAACGATACCGCCGCCGAGGGCCTTGCCCAGGCACATCATGTCCGGCCGAGCGTCTTCGCCCTCGTGCTGCCAGGCGAAACGGTCGCCGGTGCGACAAAGCCCGGTCTGAATCTCGTCAACGATGAACAGGATGTTGTGCTTCGTGCAGATGTCGCGCACCCGTTTGAGGTATCCGTCCGGCGGAACCAGGATGCCGCTTTCCGCCTGGATCGGCTCGACGAGAAAGGCGACCGTGTTCTCGGTGATTGTCTTTTCGAGGGAGTCCGCATCTCCGAACTCGGCCAGCGGGAAGCCCGGCGTGAACGGGCCGAAGCCCTCGCGGTATTGCTCGTCGGTGCTGAAGCTGACGACCGTGACGGTGCGTCCGTGAAAGTTGCCGCGGGCGCAGATGACCTCGGCCTTATTCCTTGCAACGCCCTTCTTTTGGTAGCCCCACTTGCGAGCGCATTTGACGGCTGTCTCAACGGCTTCGGCGCCGCTGTTCATCGGCAGTACCGCCTCGTAGCCGGTCAGCTCGCACAGCTCCCTGCAAAACGGTCCGAGTTGATCGTTATGAAATGCCCGCGACGTGAGCGTCACCTTGTTCAGTTGTTTGGTGGCGGCGGCGATGAACCGCTCGTTGGAGTAGCCGAAATTCAAGGCGGAATAGGCCGCCAGCATGTCGAGGTATTTGTTGCCCTCCACGTCCTGGACCCAGCATCCCTGGCCGGATTCGATGATCACGGGCAACGGATGATAATTGTGGGCTCCGTGGGCCTCGGCGATTCGAAGGTGCTCGGCGGTCTTGGTTTCCTGCAAGGTCGTGGCCATATTGGCGGAATCCGATGGTTGCGGTTTCGGCTCGCTCGGGGGGTCGGCCCGATCGCCGCGAAACGCTGCTAATGGTAGCCACGCCGGCCGGCCGGGGCAATGCGGCGTAACCTCTTGTCACATCGGGTTTTCCAGTATCAGTCCGGAATTGGCCGGGGTTTCGGGGCTGCTTGTCTGGGCCTGGTCGGGCGATAAAATGCGGGGCTTCGGCCGTTCGAAGGGCCGTGGTCCCCGTAGCTCAATTGGACAGAGCGCTGGCCTCCGAAGCCAGAGGTTACAGGTTCGACTCCTGTCGGGGACGTTCGGAAGACCCGGGCTGAAGTATGAAGCTCAGTCTTGCGGATGGTTTGCAGCGTCGCGGGATGCGGCGGTCAGTGATTTGCCGGGCTGGAGGGCTCGATCACCGTTGCGCTGGGCTTCGTTGCTCAGTCCCGGCCTAGAACTCTAGTCAGAGGCGCGGAACGACGTTAGCCACATGAAGCGACAACCGCACATCATGTACATCGAATACAAGGGCGATGGCCTCTCGGGCACTGCGAGGATTGGGCGCGTACGTTTTTCAGACAGTGGCCGCACGATTTACTACAAGAACCAAGAGTTTCAGTCCTTGAAAGGCGGCTACAAGGCCAACTACTACGATGTTGAGACTAGCGAGAATTACTGGATCTCCGGCTGCAAAAAGAATGGCGGTGATCGGCTCTATCCCGGCGAGATCGAAATCGACGAGGATGTTCGCGAGGAGTATTGGACCAAAATTCGGAATCGCCCCGATCTGAAACACCAACACAGAATCCGATGCACGGGTAAATACAATCGTCGTTCCCCGCGTTGAGGTGTGGCTAGCCAGGCGTTGCAGTTGAGCCGCATGCGGGCGTCGGGGATCATGCTCTTGTCGCGGATGCCTCAGTTCAAATAGGTGGTCTGCTGCCTCGACTCGAGAAATAACTCAACCTGCAATTCACCGGCTGAGAATCCGGCCAAGTCGGCCAAATCGAGCCGGCGGCGGGAACGCGAAGCCGGCACTCTCTCGTTTGGAAGTGTCTAACGACAAAGGGATTGCGTTCGCCACCGAATCACGCCGGGGAAATGGTACCCTTTCTGCAACGTTCGGTACGTGCCTGTTGCGTTAAGATGATGTCGTGAGTCTTATCAGCCTTTCCGACGTACGGTCATCAAGTCAAACCGGAGGGAGAATCATGAACTCACAAGCAATTTTCACGGTCGGTGGAATTGTCCTGCTGCTTGCGGCTTCCCAGGCATTCGGTGGATTGCGTGGTGACATGAACAACGACGGGAATCGCGACGGCGACGACATTCAACGCTTCGTAGAGGTCCTGGTCAGTCCTTTCGACGCGACTGTCGAGGAGACCTGCGCCGCCGACACAAGTGAGGACCGGCTCCTCACGATCGAGGATGTCCCGCCCATGGTTCAATTACTCCTCGGCCTGATCCCACCGCAATACGCCGTCCGCGG
>JAPULF010000487.1 GCA_027295245.1 Planctomycetota bacterium | reverse complement strand
CATTGTGCGACGCGGCCGGCGGCGACTATGTGGGCGGAGTATCCGCCAGGAATTGCGCGGACGGCGTCATGTGTACGCCGGTGCCCCCAGGGGCGTGCTGCACCGCCGGAGGAGTGTGCGTGGCCGCACAGACCCAGGCTCAATGTACGGCTTTGTCGGGTCAGTTCGAAGGGCCGGGCACCGTGTGCGGACATAATACGGCGTGTAGGTTCGCATGCTGCCTCACAAGTTTCGACTGCGTGGATGTCGACGCGGGAGATTGTGCGACGTTCGGCGGCGCCACGTTCGTCGGTGGGCCAAACCTCGAAAAGTGCGCGGAGATTCTCCCTTGCCCCGGGGCGCCCACCGGAGCTTGTTGCAACGGCGGTACCTGTACGGTGACTTCCCTGGCGGAGTGCCTGCTCGCCGGCGGTTCTTATGGCGGCGACGGCACGCAATGCCCGCCGTCTTCCGAAGGCCCTTGCGGGGCGTGCTGCAACAGTGGCGTATGCACCAACGTCGTCTCTCGGGACGCGTGTCAAACAGCCCAGGGTTTCTTCGCCGGATCCGGAACGGTTTGCGCAACGTTTCCTGATGGAAACTTCTGCGACACCGGAGCCTGCTGCAAACAAGACGGCACTTGCGCCGAGACCACGACCGCGTTGGAATGTGACATGCTCCAGGGCAACTTCTCGGTTGGGCAGGCTTGTGCGGCGGTAAGCTGCACGGGGGCCTGTTGCCTCGCCGACGGCACTTGCACCGTGGTGACCGAGACCGCCTGTATCGTGGACGAAACCGGAGCCGCCGGCGACTATCAGGGAGACGGCACGGTTTGTACGGCACAATTGTGCTCACTCACGGGAGCGTGCTGTTTCCCGGATAACTCGTGTGCCCTGTTGACGCGGGCCGACTGTGAAAACACGGCGTTGACTCCGCCGGCCGGCAACGGCACCTATCGCGGCGACCTGTCGGTTTGCGACCCGATCCCATGCGGGCCCACGGGCGCGTGCTGCTTTCTAAACGGCCAGTGCCAAATCACCACGCAGGCCGAGTGCGACGCGACCGAAGGCGGCACCTATCAGAATGACGGCGTGCCCTGCACCCCGGGTCTCTGCGGACCGGTGAGCGGTGCGTGTTGCTTCAACGATGGAACATGCCTGCCGCAAACGCGGACCGATTGCGAGACCGATCCGATGGCCGGAACATATCAGGGCGACTTCTCGGTCTGTACGCCGGAACTGTGCATTGTGCCCACCGGCGCCTGTTGCTCGGCAGGGGATTGCCAGATTGTCTCGGGGGCCGATTGCTTCCTACAGCCGGGAACATATCAGGGTAACGATACGGGCTGTGATTCGGACGGGGATTCGGTGAGCATCTGTGACGACCAGTGCCCCGGCACGCCCGCGGGCCAAGCGGTGGACGCAAACGGTTGTAGCTGCCTGCAACTCGACCCGAACGGAGATGTCGATGCCGACGGCGTGCTGAACTGCAACGATATCTGTCCAAACACGGCGGCGGGGGCACGGGTCGACGCCAACGGATGCGCTTGCGCTCAGCCGATGTCCTCCGCCCTGGACGGCGACGGCGACGGCGTGCCCGACGCCTGCGACGTCTGTTTGGGCACACCGACCGGCGAGTCGGTCGACGGCGACGGATGTTCGTGCAGCCAGCGCGACTTGCTGCCCCCGACGATCACGAATTGCCCGAACTCGGTGACCATCGCGCTTGATGGCAATTGCCTGTTCGCCGTGCCGGATCTCGCGGCCGAACCTACCGTAACGGACAACTGCACGGCCCCGGCCAACCTGCGCTTCACGACGGAGCCCCAGGACCTGAGCACGCTTCCGGCCGGCGACACCGCGGTAGTGCTCACGGTCACCGACGAGTCGGGAAACTCCGCTATGTGTACGATCACCGTGACGATCTCGCAGGGCGATTGTCCGGAGCCGGGATGTGCGCCTCTGTGCGGCATGGGTTCGCCGTTTGTAATCCTGTTTACATTTTGCATACTCTTGGTTCACCGCGCGGTCCACCCTTCGCGCAAGCGAAAGAAGCGACCTGGACCGATGCCGTCCTAGCAGCGAATAGTCGATGTCGAGGTTCTACTCGGGAATAGAAATCGCGCCCCCCAACGCCTTTTTCAACCGAAGCCACCGTACGGCTCCGGCCTTGATTCATTTCACCTCGAGCCTGAGTGGTTTTGTTGCATAGTCAACATCGGCGTTTAGTAAATACTCGCCGGCGGGCGATTCGGCCGGCGGCTTGATCGGATACGCCTCGGGCCACGCCCGGATCCGAAAAACGGTGACGCCGTCTCTCTCTTCGAGCCCACCGACGGCGGAGAGCGTCATGTCGCCCGGGGAAAAACCCGCTCCCCGGATGGCGCGGGCAAGTCCGGCAAGGTCCACGAAGACGTCCGGCTTCGGCGTGACCGTGACCACGTTGGTTTGAATCGCCACGTGAACATCTTTGACGCCAGACTGGCGTCGAAGGGCGTCCTCGACACCCTTGGCTCACGGCCGTCACTCGATGCCGTTGGCCACAATCCTGACCCAACGTAGGCCCGAGGGTGCGTCCAGCCTCCGCTCGGTCGGCCGCTGGCCCATCCCGAGGCAACCGCCGACAAGCGTGACGACGGCCCCGATGGCAAATAGACGAGTCAATTGCATGTTCAACACCTGACTTCCCTAAAAAAGCAACTTGACAGAAATCAAAAACGCCCACCGACGGTCGCCCAGGGCATCGTCCAGAGTTTGGAGGGCCGGAATCCGGATGGCGGCCTCGATGAGCACGTCGCGTCGCGGGTAGATTTGAATGCCGGGCGCGACCCAGATCAGCAGTCCTTCATCCCCGGCTCCGCCGCTACCCAGCCGGCTCTCGAAGCCGTAGCTGCTGAGTATCTCGAACACCCCCCGAATCTCGATGGTTTCATTCTCCGGATCGTGTTGTGCCGGCGTCAATCGATACCAATACGCCAGGTCCCAGTGGACCGACTCGCCCCGGCGAAACCCCTCGTGTCGCGTGCGATGTCGAAAGTAGATATCGGTCGAGAACCGGTGACGGTCCCGGATGACGGAGAAGGCCGTGCCGACGCCGAATCCCCATCCGCCGGTCCCGAGCTGAAGCAGCCGCGGGATGCGAACATCGTCGGCCCGTCGGTCGTCGCGACCGGTCGGCGCCTCCACTTCGCCCAGCACCGCCCACCGTGTGGATGCCATGACGCTGTCGGTCTGATAGAGCGAGTACTTGAGCCGCAGCGACAGATCACCCAGGCCGGCCATGTCCTTCGAGTTTGTGCCCCCCTCGATGCCTCCGAACGAAACGTCGCGGGACAGAACGGTCGGAATCGTTAATCGGAGTTCGGTTCGGGGGTCCAGCCCCAAAAGTAGCTGGTGGTTGATTCGCAGATCCGTCAAGTTCTCGGCCTCGAGGAAGCTGAAATACTCGCGAAGGGTCGGCGTCTCGGGCGAAGTCACGCCGGCGTTCTCCGTGAAAATCTGGCCGAACGCGCTGCCGGCAAACAAGAAGAAACCGCCCACGAATCCCAAGATCATGCCCGGAGGCGGAAAACCTGGAGGTCGGCGTGTTGCATGGTGACACGTCTCGTTCATGCCTGACTCGCTGAATCCCGTCCCGTCTGCGGGAGAGGCGGCCTTCCTCGGCGTCGTCGCGCCGGCTGTACGGACAGACTCGCCAATCGTCCGCATTTGCTCTGTCCCCTTCGTCACCGCCATGGCACCCGTATTCTACACCTTCAAGTTAGCTTGAAGGTCAACAGGAAAAACCGATAGAATCCGGACTTGCTCTGGCTTTGCTTTTCGCGGCTCCGGTCTCACTGCCCGACTGAGGCCCAACCTGGGACGGACCATCCTTTCTGAATCACTGGTAGATGTGTTCCGCGCTCGGCATGTTCTTTTCGGCTGAAGTTGGGCGACGTGGGTTGCCCTTATCCCGATGTGCCCCGGATTTCTTGCGGACAGGGAACGGGAAAACGGTGGAGCAGGAGAGAATGAAGGCTCATTCGGAAAGAGAGCCCATGGCCCGGCGAATCTCGCAAATCGCAATCGTGGTACAGGACTACGACGAGGCGATCAGTTTCTACACCGAGCGGCTCGGGTTCGTGCTGCTGGAGGACACCCGACTCTCGGAAACCAAGCGTTGGGTCCGAGTCGCGCCGCCCGGGTCGACCGGAGCGGAATTGTTGCTGGCCCGTGCGGCCAACCCGGGGCAGGAATCGCGCATCGGCAATCAGACGGGCGGACGGGTTTTTCTCTTCATGGAAACGGACGACTTCGAGCGGGATTACGAGGCCCTTCGCGCCCGTGGGGTCCGGTTTGTGCGAGAACCG
>JAPULF010000486.1 GCA_027295245.1 Planctomycetota bacterium | reverse complement strand
GCGAACCGGCCCGTCCAACCGTTGTAGGTTGCAATTGACCACCCATGTCAAATTGTCGAGTTCCTCGCGCGAGGCCAGGGTGATCGCCCCGAGGCTTTCCGGCTCGTCCATTTCGCCGTCGCCGAGAAACGCCCAAACGCGTGAACCCTCGGTGTCGGCGAGGCCGCGATCGTGAAGATAGCGGTTGAATCGGGCCTGATAGATGGATGTGATCGGGGACAGTCCCATGGAAACGGTCGGGAACTCCCAGAAGTCCGGCATCAGCCACGGGTGCGGATAGCTCGGCAGGCCGGGTTTATCCTTCTGAAGCTCACGTCGAAAATTGTCCAAATGTGTGCGATCGAGCCGGCGTTCGACATAGGCCCGGGCATAGATTCCGGGGGCGGTATGGCCCTGGAAGAATATCTGATCGCCGATGCGCTCGGGCGTGCTGGCCCGAAAAAAGTGGTTGAATCCGACCTCCAAGAGCGTGGCCGAACTTGCGTATGTCGAAATGTGCCCTCCGATACCCGGTGATCGACGGTTGGCCCGAACCACCATGGCCATGGCATTCCAACGGACATAGCTTTTTATTCGTCGCGCGAGGACTCGATCGCCGGGATACGGCGCCTGCTTGTGGACGGGAATCGTGTTGACGGGCGGCGTGCTTGCATTGAATCGCACCGGAACACCCTTGCTCAGTATCCTGTCTCGCAGCGTCTGCACCAGGAATCCCGCGCGCTCGGCGCCCTTGCTCTCCAGAACGTATTCAAGCGACTCCAGCCATTCCAGCGTTTCGGTCGGATCGGAGTCAGAGGATTTCACGATGGACACTTTCTGAGAACTCTGGCGGCCGGCGATTCGATTCAACGGATCGACACTCGCAATTGTCACGGGCGCCGAGTTTATCTCGGTACGGCGGAGTTCGCAATTGACAGCCCGGCCCGCCGCGATATACATATAAGGGGTGTCGTTGACCGGAGGTTGGTGCATTTGTCAGGATCCGTCACCGCGTACATCACCGACTTGATCTTTGCAACCAAGCTCAGATCGACGGCCGATTCTCTGGGTATCGAGGTCAATTGGGTCCGAAACGCCGAGGCGTTGGCCGAGCGTCTGGCGGATACGGCTTGTCATACGGCGATCATCGACCTCGACGCAGAAGGCGATCCGCTTGAAGCGATACGGGCAACGCGTCGCCTGGAAAACCCGCCGCGGACGATCGCATACGTTTCGCATGTTCGAAAAGACCTATTCGCCGCGGCCGAAGACGCTGGCGCCGATGTGGTCATGCCGCGATCGGCGTTTTCGGCGGAACTGCCGGACCTCTTGGGCGCGGTCGATCGCGATTAGGCGCCGCGAGCGAACGGCCTTGACCGGATGGGTGCCGAATTGACTCGAGACGAAGCCTGGGACGTTCTGTGCGAATATACCAAGACGGACTCGCTGCGCAAGCACGCCCAGTCGGTGGAGGCGGCCATGATCCGATACGCGGGTCACTTCGGCGAGGACGCCGGGACGTGGTCGATCGCCGGCCTGCTTCACGATTTCGACTACGAGCGATGGCCCGACCCGCCCGAGCACACGCGCGAGGGCGCCAAGATCCTGCGTTCGCGGAATGTGGATGAGGAGATCGTGGGGGCCATTCTGGCGCACGCCGAGTGGAATCTGGACGAATACCCGCGCGATCGCCCGATTCGCAAGGCCCTCTTCGCGGTGGACGAGCTGTGCGGGCTGATCATGGCGGCGGCCCTGATCCGACCGACACAACTCGAGGACATGACACCCAAGTCCATCCGCAAGAAGATGAAGACATCGGCGTTCGCCGCCTCGGTGAACCGTGCCGATATCACGCAGGGAGCCGAGTCGCTTGAAATCCCTCTGAACGATCACATCGCCAACTGCATTGCCGCGATGCAGACGATCGGGCCCCAACTCGGGCTTCGGGCCTGATATTCCCGCAAACCGAAGATTTCGATTTTCTTGACTCCTCGATTCGGGCAACTGGTGTTGAGGGTGGTGTTGTCCATATACTGATAGTTGGACCGAAGTCGGCGCAATCGTTCGCTCGCCGCTCAAGAAACCCGGAATTCATGAAAGCCACACTATGAAAAAAATGGCATCCATTCGAACGGCAATCATCCTGATCCTGGCGTGTGCATCCTCGATCGCCGCCGCCGGAACGCCGCACTTCGCCGCGGACCGTCCGCTCGACATGAAGCACATCAAACTCGATCTCAAAGTCGACCTGAAAGCAAAGACCGTAGTCGGTCGCGCAACGCTCGACATGACCGCCCTTCGCAACGTCTCGTCGATTCTACTGGACGCCGTCGATTTCGAGACCGAGAGCGTGCGTGTTCAAATCGACGGAACGTCGCCGGTGCCCTGCGACTTCGAGAATGATGGCAAGCACCTCGACCTGACGCTCCCCGGTGAATTGAAGTCGGGACAAAAGATCACGGTTTCGATCGATTACAAACTCAGCGATCCCACCTCCGGACTTTCGTTCTTCGCCCCCACCGAGGAGGAGCCCGACGCACCCTACGTGGTCTGGTCGCAGGGCCAGACGGTCACGAATCGGTACTGGGTCCCGAGCTTCGATCATCCCAACGAGTTGCAGACCACCGAGGTCACCTGCACGGCGGCGCGGCCGTATACCGTCATCAGCAACGGCCGGCTGGTTGAAACGATCGAAAACGACGACGGAACGCGGACGTTTCACTGGTTGCAGGACAAGCCGCACGCCGTGTATCTCATGACCCTGGTCGTCGGCGAGTTCGTTTCCAAGACCGAGACTTGGCGCGGCCGGCCCGTGACGTATCACGTCCGCCCCAAATTCAAGGACCGCATTCACAACTCATTCGGCAACACGCTTGCGATGCTGGACTTCTTCAGCGATCGGATCGGCGTCGAGTATCCCTGGGCCAAGTACGACCAGGTCTGCTGCTACCAGTTCGGCGGCGGAATGGAAAACACCAGCGCCACGACGCTGGGAGAACGCACGCTGCACGACGATCGGGCACACCTCGATGTCAGCAGCGACGGACTCGTGGCCCACGAGCTGGCCCATCAGTGGTTCGGCGATCTGTTGACCTGCCGCGAGTGGGCCCACACCTGGCTCAACGAAGGCTTCGCCAGCTACTTCGAGGCCTTGTGGGCCGAACACCACGACGGGCCCGACGAGTTCGCCTACAACCTTTTTCGCAAGGCAAAGCGGGCCATCCGTGGCGGCAAGGACAAGCCCATCGTGCATCGCGGCTACGAGGGGACCTGGGAGCAGTTCGACGCCCGGGCGTATCCCAAGGGTGCCTGGGTCCTGCACATGATTCGAACGCGGCTCGATGACGATTTGTTCTGGAAGTGCATCAAAACCTACACGAGGCGGCACGCGCACCAGCCCGTCGAGACGATCAATCTGCGCAGGGCCATCGAGGACGTCACGGGCCGCAGCTTCGAGCGATTCTTTTATGACTGGACCGAGCGGCCGGGTCATCCGATGGTCACGGTCAAGTACAAATGGCTTGCGGACCGCAATCTCGCATCGGTCAACGTGAAGCAGACCCAGAAATCAGACGCGTTCCATTTCCCATTGCGGCTGGAGTTCTTCGGAGACTCGGGACCGGCGATTGTCTCGCACGTCATTGACATCACCGACAAGGACGCGAGCCTGTTGTTGCCGCTGGCCAAGCGACCTTCTTGGATTCGGGTCGACCCCGGTTCCACGGTTTTGATGGAACTGACGGAGAAAAAGCCGCGCGATCATTGGGTGCGACAATTGGAGGACGACCCCGACGTGGTCGCCCGAATTCGAGCGGCCGAACACTTCGGCGAGACGGACTCGGAGCAGGATCGGGAACTACTGTCGACGCGACTCGGCGAGGAATCGTTTTGGGCCGTTCAGAAGGCGATCGCAACGACCCTGGGCAAGGCCGGAGGCGATACCGCAAGGGACGCGCTGTTGGCCAACATCAAGACCGCGCACCCGAAGGCCCGGGCGGCCGTCGTCAAGGCGCTCGGCTCCATTGAGGACGAGCCGGACGTCCGGTCCGCCCTTCGCGACCTGATCGAGCAGGGCGATGCCAGCTATTTGGTGGAAGCGGCCGCTATCGAGGCCTACGCGGGCCTGAGGCCGGAGGGCGCAGCCACCTTCCTGCGGACGTTGCTGGATCGCGATTCACACAACGATTCTATTCGCTCGGCCGTCCTGACCGGGCTGGGCATTCAGCGCGACGCCGGCGCACTGGACTTGTTGATCGACTGGTCGCGAACCGGCAAGCCGATGCGATGCCGCAGCTCGGCCGTCGAAGCAATCGCATCGGTGCTCGTCGAAACGGATGTCTCAGACAGCAACCGAGCCGAGGCCATTGACGCCGTCGTGGCCTGCGTCAAAAGCCGGTCTCGCTGGTTGCCGCGGGCCGCCATGTCGGCACTCGGTGATCTGGGAAGCGATGCACGAACGGCCCTGACCGCCATCGACGCAATTGCCGAGCGTCCCGACAGCCGCCTGACGTCGCTGGCCAAGCGAACTGCCAAGCGGATTCGTGACGGGGCGAAGCCGTCCGCCCAACTGGCGGAACTGCGCGAGGCCGTGAAGGATCTGCAGGACGAAAACAAGGAGCTAACCAAGCGATTAGAGATGTTGGAGGCGGCGAGCACCTCCGATACTCAGGAACCCGCCGAGCGCACGACGACGGATTCGGAGGTTGCAAAGGGGGCGGCGGGGTCCGGCGCCGCCGGTCGATGAGAGTCGGCCCCGTTTTCCGGATGGATCGCGTAGTGATCGTAAACCCAGCTAAGAACAGGAGTTGCGACGACAAGACGTGTCAGACATGTAGGGCCGTTG
>JAPULF010000485.1 GCA_027295245.1 Planctomycetota bacterium | reverse complement strand
CATTCGGCGACAAGACAACACTCTTCCTTTCTCGTGGGAAACCTATCCGCACAGACAATCTCGACTTGTCACTTCACTGGGTGCCGGGGGACCTTCACTCCTTCACTTCAAACTCCGCATCAATCACATCATCATCCTTCTTCCCCGCAGCGGCCGTCGCGGGCTCGCCCTTTCCGTCGCCGCCCGGCGCCTCCGCCCCTGCGGGCTGCTGGGCGGCCGATTCCTTGGCCGCCTCTTCGTAGATGATCTTGCCGAGGGCCTGGCTCGCGGTCATCACGTTTTCGATCGCCTTCTTGATCGCCCCCGCGTCGTCGGTCTTCGCGACTTCCTTCAGGTTGCTGATGGCGCTCTCGACCTTGCTCCGCTCCTCGGCGGGCACCTTCTCGCCGTGCTCCTTCAGCGTCTTCTCCGTCTGATAGGCGATCTGGTCCGCCTGGTTCTTGGCGTCGATCAGCTCGCGCTTCTTCTTGTCCTCCTCGGCGTGGGACTCCGCGTCCTTGCGCATCTCCTCGACCTCGGACTCGCTCAGCCCGCTCGACCCCTCGATCCGGATATCCTGGGCCTTGCCCGTGCCCAGATCCTTGGCCGACACGCTCAAAATACCATTGCTGTCTATATCAAACGTGACCTCGATCTGCGGCACGCCCCGCGGGGCCGGCGGAATGCCCGCCAGGTTGAAGCGACCGAGCGTGCGATTGTCACTTGACATCTGGCGCTCGCCCTGCAGCACGTGGACCGTCACCTCGCCCTGCCCGTCGGCGGCCGTGGAGTACGTCTCTTTCTTGCTGGTCGGGATCGTGGTGTTCCGCGGGATCATCTGTGTCAAGACTCCGCCCAGCGTCTCGACGCCCAGCGACAGCGGCGTCACGTCCAGCACCAGAATGTCCTTGACGTCTCCGCCGATGATGCCCGCCTGTATCGCCGCCCCGATGCCGACGGCCTCGTCCGGATTGATGCTGCGATTCGGCTCCTTGCCGAAGATCTCCTTGCAAAGCGCCTGCACCGCCGGAATACGCGTCGAACCGCCAACCAAGACGCACTCGGTGATATCGCCGGGCGAGAGCTTGGCGTCTTCCAGCGCCTTCAGCACCGGCTTGCGGCACCGCTCGGTCAGACTCTCGGTGAGCTGCTCGAACTTGGTGCGGGTCAGCGTCTGCGTCAGGTGCTTGGGACCGGAAGCGTCCGCCGTGACAAACGGCAGGTTGATCGTCGTCTCCATCGAGGTCGACAGCTCGCACTTGGCCTTTTCGCAACCCTCCTTGAGCCGCTGGTGGGCCATCGCGTCCGGCCGCAGGTCGATGCCGTACTGCTTGCGAAACTCCTCTGCCACGAAGTTGATCAGGACCTCGTCGTAGTCGTCGCCGCCCAGATGCGTGTCGCCGTTGATCGACAGCGTCTCGAAGACGCCATCCCCCACGTCCAGCACGGAAATATCAAAAGTGCCGCCGCCCAGGTCGAAGACCGCTATCTTGCCGCCCTTCTTTTTCTCCATGCCGTACGCCAGGGCCGCCGCCGTCGGCTCCGGCAACACCCGCTTCACGTCGAAGCCCGCAATGATCCCCGCCTCCTGCGTCGCCTTCCGCTGCGAATCGTTGAAATACGCCGGCACCGTGACGACCGCGGCCTCGACCTTCTCGCCCAGATAGTCTTCCGCGGTCTTCTTCAGGTCTTGAAGCACCATCGCCGAAAGCTCCGGCGGCGTGTATTCCTTGTCCCGAATCTTGACCTTGACCATCTCGTCCTGGCCGCCGGTCACCTCGTACGGGACGGTTTTCTCCTCCGAAGACACTTCGTTGTGCCGCCGACCCATAAATCGCTTGATGCTGTAAACCGTGTTCTTCGGATTCGTGACCTGCTGGTGCCGGGCGATCTGTCCGACCAGCCGCTCACCCTTGTCCGTAAACCCGATGACCGACGGAGTAATCCGCGAGCCTTGGGCGTTGGTCAGGACCTTGGGCGTGTCGCCCTCCATAACCGCGACGACGGAATTGGTCGTTCCAAGGTCGATGCCGATGATTTTTCCCATGTCTGGACTCCTCTCAATTGGCTGATGCTCAAAGCTGTCCGCCAAAACGTGCGCGGGTTTCCACTCAAGCCACAGAGCAAGGCCGGTGCCAACTTGATGCCACGCGACGCCAGGACCGTAATCTATTGTCAATAATAGCGTTATGGAACAGAGCGGAACCGCCGGGAATGTCCGGCTGCCAGACTGGCATGCCGCACTGGCCGCTGGCAGATTTCTGCCGAGTCGTCAGTCCGGTTGGATTCGGTCCAGTGCCCGTGCGAGGTCGGCCCGTGGGGGGCTTTCCAGCCAGCGCACCGATCCCATTTGGGTCGGAACCACGAATCGCACGTGCCTGCGTCGGACCTTCTTGTCGGTCGCAAGCCGCTCGATGACTTGCTCCGGCTCGAATCGCTCGGGCGCCCGACACGCCATCCCCAGCTCCGCCATCAACCGCTCGCATCGCTGCCGATCGCCCTCCGGAAACCCGGCATGCCGCACCGCCAGATCGAGGGCCGCGACGATGCCCAGGGCGACGGCCTCACCATGGCGCAGGCGATACTCAAAATACGCTTCGACGGCATGCCCTGCGGTATGCCCGAAATTGAGCGCCGCCCGACCCACGTTCTGCGACGCCGTCTCGCGCATGTCCGCAGCCACGACTTCGGCCTTGATTCGGCAGTTTCGCGCCACCAGTTCTTCAACGACTCCCGGATCGCGTTGAACGATCAACGCAGCGTTCTGCTCGTGCCAGACGAAGAAATCCGGGGCATGAATGATGGCGTGCTTGACCGATTCCGCCAGGGCCGCGGTGTAGTCCCGCCCGCTCAGCGTGTCTAGACAATCGATGTCGATGCACACCAGCGCCGGCTGGTGAAATGCCCCGATCAGGTTCTTGCCGCTCGGATGATTGACGGCCGTCTTTCCACCGATCGACGCGTCAATGTCGGCCTCGAGTGTCGTAGGGCATGGGATCCACGGCACGCCGCGGTGCCACGTCGCCGCCACAAACCCGGCCAGGTCGCCGACCACTCCGCCACCGACCGCCACAATCGGCTCATCCCGACCGTGTTGCCGTTCGGCGAGGGCATCAAACAGTCGGCCGGCCTGTGCCATAGACTTGCTGGAATCACCCGGCGGCACCGAGATTAAGACGGCCTCCATACCGACATTATTCAAGGACTCGACCACCGAGCGGGCATACAACGGACCGACCACGTCGTCCGTGACAACCACCGCACGATCAGCGTCCACAACCCGCTGTATGCGATTCGGAATATCCACAATACCTCGATGACCTACGACAATGTCGTAGTCAAGACCGGGGACTTGAATCACTTGGGCGACTTCCGGCATAGCCATTCTTCGGCGGGTAGCACCCGCGAGGCACGCGGCGATTCTAATCTTTTGGCACACCATTTTGCGAGACCCATGAACCAAGTTGCCCTGTCCATCGTTAATATAGAGAATTCGGAGAAGATTGGGTCTATGATCCCATTCACAACATGCGAGTGATCGGGGATCAACGTAACTCGCTGTTGCAAAAAGAGTTACTCAGAATAGAGACACGGGGAACGGCTCTTTTAGAGAAGTTACCCAATCACACCCATGTTCGCTTTTTGTTAGCAATTGTCAAGCCGACTAGGGTTTTCCTTAATTGGCTACCCTAGAATGGGTTACATTAACTTCCGGGTTGCCTAACGCGACGGGTACACCCGCTGAATGCTTGACGGTTAGCGGTCCAAGTGATAGGATATGGACACTATGGGACGGACAGCCACACTTCAACGAGGACCCGCGGTGCAAAAACGCCGCACTGCGGGATCTACGCAAAAACGTTCAGGCAAGCCCGCTGGAAAAGTGCCCCGAAAACCGGGAATCCGGACCTTTCGATCGGCCGTGAACTATTTGTTGAGCCAGGTGAATCACGAGCGGCGCCCGCTGACCGCCAGGAAGAAGACGCAATTCAGCCTGACCCGCATCACGCGACTCCTGACCGATCTCGGCAATCCCCACAAGTCCCTTCGAACCGTCCATATTGCCGGTAGCAAGGGCAAGGGCTCGACGGCCGCGATGCTCTCGTACATGCTCCAGGCGAACGGTCTCAAGGTCGGCGTCTACACATCGCCGCACCTTTTGGACATCCGGGAACGGATCATGATCGGCACGGAGAAGATCTCCGAGGCCGAATTCACCCGGCTGGTCGCCAAGATCGCGGCGATTGTCGCCGAATACAAGACCGGCTGCCCGACCTTTTTCGACATGCTCACGGCGATGGCCTTCAAGTACTTCGCCGACCGCGAAGTGGATGTGGCGATCATCGAAACCGGACTCGGCGGCCGTCTCGATTCGACCAACGTGATCGAACCGGAAGTCTGCGGATTGACGAGCATCAGTTTCGACCACGTTCCGCAACTTGGAACGACCCTTTCCGACATCGCACAGGAAAAGGCCGGCGTCTTTAAAAAGGGTGTCACGGTCATCAGCGCCGAGCAAACCGGCGAGGTCAAGCAGATTCTCAAGAAGGCCGCCGACCAAGCGCGATCGCCGCTCATGTTCGTGGGCGACGAAATCGGGTTTACCTACCGGTTCGAGTCGTCCAAGACCGGCGGACCCCAGGCCCGGATCGGACTGACCACGCCGAACTGCCGCTACGACCATCTCGCCGTCCCCCTCGTTGGGCAGCATCAGGCGATCAACTGCGGCGTCGCCATCGGCTTGCTGGACGAATTGAAGAACAAGGGTTTCGAGATTGACGACGAGGCCTCGGTCGCCGGCTTGTCCAAGGTCTCGCTGCCGGGGCGAATGCAGACGCTCTGTACCTCCCCGCGGGTCGTCGCGGATGGCGCACACAACGCCTCCAGCATCTCCGCCCTGATGCGTGCCATCGGCCAGAATGTTCCCTACGATTCGATGGTGGTGATCTTCGGCTGCTGCGCCGACAAGGACATCAACGGCATGCTCCAGCACGTCCTGCTCGGGGCCGACAAGGTCATCTTCACGGATTTCGGTTCCCCGCGGGCCGCCGACCCCGCCGATCTCGCACGGGCTTTCGCCGAAATCACCAGCGGGCGCATGGCCCAATCCGTACCCACCCTGGCGAAAGCCGTCGAAAACGCCGAAAAGGCCATCACCCGCGACGACCTGATCTGCATCACCGGGTCATTCTATCTCGTCGCCGAGGCCATCAGGTTTTTTGAAGATCATCCTCATCGCGTCTAGACCAGGGCATGTCCGCGGACGGCGGGAAGCGCTTCAGTTGTTCGGCCGAATGGCCGGCCAATAGAAACAGCGTGATCCACACCAACGTCATGACGCCCGCCACCGCGAGCCGCCCCACGGCCGGGTTCAGAACCGAAAAAACCAAATAGGCCGCAAAAAACGACCCCGTCGCACCCGACAGCCCCATGGCCGTCCGCCCGCTCTTGGGCCGTTCGTGCTGCATGGCGATGCCGACCGCCGA
>JAPULF010000484.1 GCA_027295245.1 Planctomycetota bacterium | reverse complement strand
GCCCTATTCGGCGGCTTCGTTTTGGAATGGGGCCTCCTCGGGGCCTGGCTGGGCATGTTTGCCGACCTGACGATCCGGGCGATATTGGTGGCGAGACGATTTCGGTCCGGCCGTTGGGAGCGGATCAAGGTGTGATTGCAGAACGTGTGCGGGCGGCCCGAAAGGACCGATTGGTCTTGACAGGCCGTACCCGCAGTCGTATCAAGTCGGCATGCCGAACGCGGTAGTGGCGCGCGCCGCGATCACCGGCGGTTTTCCAAATCGGCCGAGCCTCGAGTCGGCGCCTTACACCGTTCGCCGTTCGGTCCACGAATTGAATACACGAGAATATGAGTTGCCGTCGACTCAACACACACGGAAGGAGATTCGACAGATGAAACGCCTTGCTATCGTCGCGATGGTTCCGATGATCGCCGTCATGGGGTGCGGTCCGAAACGGCCGACCGTCACGGTCGATTTCACGTACACGACCCAACCGTCGCAGGAGATCAGCGAACAGTACATGAAGGTCGCCGTCATGAATGCCACCATGAAGGGCGACACCGGCGAATACGATCAGGATAAATGGTCCAAGATGACCGCCGACAGTTTGCGGCATTACCTGCAGGAAGCCCGCGAAAGGCACGGGATCCCCTTTCAACTGGTGGACCGCCAACACGTGAAACTCGCGCTCGATGAGCAGGACCTGGCCGCTGCCGGCATTGCCGACGATTCCAATGATATCGGGTCGGCCGGACTCGAGGGCGTGGGATCGATCCTGACCAGCGACATCACGATCAAAATCGACAAGCAGGTCGGGAAGAAAAGGACCATCGATTCCGCGAGCGTGTTCGCACATGTCGGCCGGTATTGGGGTGGCGGCGGCGGCGGCGGTATCACCACCACCGAAGTCGACGAAGAGGCCCGGAATATCACGGTCTCATGCCAGTTTCAACTCAAGGACCCCGCCGGAAACAGGATCATCGTGGCCCATTCGGCCCTTCCGAGCCAGGAATACTCGAAGACAAAGGCCAGCGGGTTCTTTGGTTCCAGTCAGACGGAGGCCGACATGACGCCGCGCGATCAGGTGATCGCCGGCATGATCGAAAAACACATGATGGACTTTTTAGCCAAGTTCATCCCGACGGAAATATCCGAAACTGTCAAGTGCAAACCGAGTGTCCACGAGGCCAGCATTGCCGGGGCCGATGCCGTGATTGCCGAGAACTACGAGGGCGGTCTGCAACAATTCAAGTTGGCGATTGTCGAAAAGGGCGATGATCATGCATCGCTGTTCTTGGCGGGGGTCTGCTGCGAGAAGCTGGAGCGATTCGACGACGCGCGCACCTATTACAAGCGGGCCAGTGCCTACAAACCCAAGGACCAGCAGTACCGCCGGGCCGTCCAGCGGATATCGAAGGCGGCGAAGGCGGCGACAACGGCTTAGAGTCAACGCGATACCCGGCACGCTGACGGGAATGCGCGGCGAACTATCGTAAACGAGCCCCGCCCGTGGTTGCGGCCGACGCGGTCGTAACACCGGTGCGGCACAGACCCGAGTAGGAGGAACAGCATCATGAGGACGAGCCGATCGACTTTGAGCGCGGCGCTGGCTGTGCTGGTTGCATTGCCCGCAATCGCGCTTGCCCAGGTTCCGGATCACCAGAACAAGCTGCTTTCCAAGAGGGCGGCGGAGGCGGACGCTTATCGCAAGCTCGCCGAGACGATCAATGGCCTGCGCATCACATCCGACACCATTGTTCGCGATTTCGTGACCGTGTCGGACACGATTCGATCCGAACTCGACACGTTCATTCGCGGCGTGCGGTTTGGCAAGCCCCGTTGGGATTCGGAACTGATGTGCATGATCGAGGCCGAGGTCACCGTGGCCAAGGTCATCCAGGAACTCAAGGCCATTCACAAGCGGCACTACAAAGACGGCGTCATCAAGTCCGTGGACTTCGAATCGATCAAGCAATACATCAAAAAGAACGTGATCAAGGTGGTCGGAATGGGCGCCCCGCGGCCGGACCTCCCGCCGGACGTACCCGGCGGTGACATTCCGACCACGGTCAATCTGCCCGACCCCGTGACCCCCGCAATCTGGTTGGCCGTTCCCCCGAACGAGCGTCTGATGGCCGTGCGGGCGGCCGCGCTTGATGCCATGCGCCGTCTGGTCGAGAGACTCAAGGGCGTCCGCATCACCAGCGAGACGACGGTGCGCGATTTCGTGGCGGAGTCGGATAAGATTTGGGCGACCGCCCAATCGACCTTGACCGGCGCCTCCGCGGTCGGCCGTCCCTACTACCACCACGACGAGTTGATCGTGGAAGTGACCTACGAAGTACCGGTCCAGTCGGTGATCACGACCATCAACGAACTCCACAAGCGACACTACAAAGGCAACAAGATCACCTCCATGGACATCAAAAAGGTCACCAAGCACCTGCAGAAGAAGAAGTTCCAGGCGGTCGGAATGGGTGTTCCCAGGCCGCAGTTCATCAAGGCGGTGGTCGTCAAGACCGGAACGAACATTCCCGATTGGGCCTCTAACCCGATCCGGGCCGAGGGCAGCGGAGTCCCTCCCGAAGACAAGACCGGCACGCCCCAGGGCAAGCTGATGGCCGCCCGGGCCGCCGAACTCGACGCCAAGCGGCGACTTGCCGAAGAGATCATGGGCCTGCAAATCGACTCCAGCACGATGGTCCGCGACTTTGTCACCGAGCACGACGAGATCAACACCCAGGTAGACACCGTCCTGGTGAATTCCTATGTCAAGTCCACCAATTGGGATTCGGATGGGACCGCCACGGTGATCGTCGAAATACCCGGCATGCAGGTATGGAAGGTCGTCAACACCTACGTCTTGATCAAGAATTTCCCGTAAGCCGCCTAGGCGGGCGCCAGGCGGATTCCGCCGTCGAACGATTCAATAGGACGCGGATTCAAGGAGAATCAAATGCTTCGAAGTCTCTGTCGATTGTTCCTGATCGTGGCGTTCGTCGCCGGCGTAACCGGTTGCGCCGAGGATGATATCAAGACGACGAGCAAGGTGGAGAGCACAACCGAGTCGCAACCCACCGACTACTCGCCCGGTGAGACCATCGTCGAATAGGCCGTCGCATCGGGCGACGCAACTGGAACCCGATCCAGGGACCGGCCGAGCCGAAAGGCGGGCCGGTCCCTGTTCTGTTTGTAGGGGCGGGGCATTGACGCGCACGATCTTGTTGAGAGGTGTGTTTTTGATCCTGGGTGTTGACCCCCTCTTGGCGAGTTTTCTTGCGCCGGCCGCGGGTGTACCCAGCGACGCCGAGCGGGCGGCCGCCATGGCCGATGCTCGATCGCGTCTTGAATCCGCAATTGCCGACCTGAGCCTCGGAAACCAGCGCTTTCTACGCGATCTTCTCGATGAATCGACCCTTTCGAACGATCTATCCAGGCTGACCCGAGACGCCCGCCCGCTGGGACCGGCCCGCAAATATCGAGACGGCGTCACCGAGACACACTTGACGCTCGATGTTGCCGCCTTGACGGCGCGATTGAAGGACCTGCTCCGGGATCGCGGCGTTTCCGAAGACATCGTGAAGGCACAACTCGAAGGGATCGATCCTCGCGCGGCCGAAATGCGGCTGACCGTGGCGGGCCTGGTTGGGCCCGACTCGGGCAGCGGCGATGTTCCGCCCGGCTGGAAGACGTTGGGGCCGGCTGCCGTCGAACTCGCTGCCGAGGCGGCCAGGCTCGACGCACGGATCAAGCTGGTGGAGAAAATCGGAGAAATCGTCCTGGTAGGCGATCGCAGGCTATCGGCCCATTTCGCCGTCGAACCCGAATATCGAGCGAAGGTTTTGCACCGCCTGCCCGATTCGATTTTCGATCGTCCCAGGTTCACGATGGAACGCCGGTGCATGATCCGGGCGTCGATGGATGCCGGGGCGGTCCTCGAGAAGGTGGATTTCGGTGTGATCGTCGGCGAAAATGCAGGCCCGAAGGAAATAACCCTGACCAAAGGAGCCCCCGCTCGCGTTTCGGCGATCGGGACGGGTCTCGTCCCGTCCGCGCCTGTCATGAAGCGAATGGGTCTGAAAGCGCCCGATCAGCGTCCCGGATGGGCCGACCAATGCCTGATCGTGACCGGTCGGGCCGCAGTACCCAGGGTGATTGCGAATCGAAGCTCGCCGCTGGCGGCTTCACTGGATGCCGCTGAAACGGATGCCAAACGTCGAATGGAAATGCGTATCTCGAGACTGCCCGTTCGAACGGGCGTGACTGTCGGCGACGTTTGCGGCACGGACAAGCCAGGCCTCGACTCAGAACCGGACATCCAGCGGACCGTCGCGGAATTCCTCGCCGGGGCGCACCGCGTCAACCGAGACGCTACGATAGAGGGTGGAAGCGTGCAGGTCAGGCTGAGTTTGCCCTTGACGCGGCTCTGGCACATCGTGCGAGAGCAACCTGTATTCGCTGATTCCGGAGACGGGTCGCCATGAACATCCGACGAACAGTTGCGATCTTGTCGCTCCTGCTGACGCTGGCAGGTGGCTTGGCTGCGGGCTGCTTCGACGATCATGACATCATCGAAAAGCATGAGCAGGCACTCGAAGACTATGAGTGATCGGAGCCGAACCCCCATGAGTCGAATCCCAATGAGTCGAATCCCATGAGTCGAACGAAGTCCCGGGAAAAATGGTACGCCGGCGGCCTGCACTTCTCGTGTACGCAGTGCGGCAATTGTTGCACGGGTCCGCCCGGTTTCGTTTGGGTGAAGCGGTGGGAGATCGACAAGATCGCCACATTCATCGGCCGCGAGGGCAAGGGCCTGACCCAACAGCATCTTCGGCGCGTGGGCGTCCGCTATTCGCTGACCGAGCGGGTCAACGGAGACTGCTGCTTTCTAAAGACCGAAGGCGGCAAGCGAATCTGCAGCATCTATCCGGTGCGACCGCTTCAATGTCGCACGTGGCCGTTCTGGGGCGTCAATCTGAGATCGTCGTCGACCTGGAACGAGGCCGCCGTGACCTGTCCCGGCATCAACAAGGGCGAGCACCACGAGCTGGTTCAAATCCAAACCCATCGCAATGCCAAGCGGTGGGAGGATGTTGCGCCGTGACGATTTCCCTGACCGAATCCATCTTGCAGGCAGGTCGTCGGCCGGACTTCGTCGATCGAATGAAGGGCTTCTATGCCTCGGTGGACGAGTCTGTGGCCGGGCATCGTCCAACCTGTTGGAATCACGGCGTCTGCTGCAAGTTCGAGAGTTTCGGACATAAACTGTTCGTGACCAGTGCGGAACTTGCCTATTTCCATCACGGTCGCCGCGATGATTGGCGAAGTCCGACGGAAGATCGGGCCTGTCCCTATCAAATCGACGGGCTTTGCACGGCCAGGGAGCACCGGCCGTTGGGGTGCAGGATTTTCTTCTGCGATCCCGCGGCCCAGGCGTGGCAGCCCGACGAATACGAGTCGCATTTGAAGACGTTGAAAGGCATCTGCCTCGAATTCGGCCTGGAATACCGGTATCAGGAGTGGTTATCGGCGCTCCAGTCACTCGAAGCGGAATTCCGTGCGAATGGGCATTTGGACCCGCGGATTGACGTTGAGGCGGGATTGTGATAGCATCCAATGATAAGACGTGACCTGAATCTGCGGGCCGCAACCACCCACCCGACCGTCGGATAGACCGACACCGAAGGATTCATATACCATGACGCTCGCCAAGAAGATGGTTCTGTTGCTGCTAGTCATTGTCCTGGTCGGTCCGATTCTGGGCTGCGGCGTCGGCACGACCCAAGCCGACAACAAGCGGGCTTTCAACCGAGTCGTCGACTATGACGCCCGCATGATGGTGGACGATCTTGCCCTGTTCTGGCAGATCGATCGCCCCCTGAGAACCTCGCGCTGGGTCATCGACTAGTCCGCCACTCGCCCGCTCTCCTACCGGATTGCTCCATGCCCTCCGAGCCATGGGTGAAGCTCCTCGCCGTCCGTGACTGTCGCCCGGAATGCCCCCGGTATCTGGAAGTCGACGGATTCGAACTCGCCGTCATTCACCTGATGGATCCCGATCGGTTTTTCGTTGTGAAGAACAGTTGTCCCCACGCGGGCGGAAACCTCGCCGCGGGAACCGTCGAGGGCGGCGTCGTAACCTGTCCCTGGCATCAATGGTCGTTCAATCTGGATTCGGGGGAGTGTACCACTTCGGCGAGCGTCAAGCTTCACCGTTACGACTGTCGTATCGAAGACGGATATTTATACGCCCGGTTGGCCGCGCCCGGTTGACCGCGCCCAGTTGACGGGTTCATGACGGTGTGGATTTTCGAGCGACGGTCGCGGCCTTTTCGATAAACCCGTCTCCGTCGGTGGGATGCGATTCCGGGGCCGACATCGCGCGAGATTGCTCCAGCGCTTCCGCGCCGCCGGCGCGATCACCGGAAAAGAACTTGACGAACCCTGAGAGGAACAGTGCATCCGCATCGTCGGGATGGCGGACGAGATGCTCCGACAGGGCCGTCTGGTGAGCCGTCAGGTCTTCTGTCACGCCGTAGGCATCCGACAAATCGAAAGACGACTCCGCCAGGTGCGGTGCCCGACTGACGCCGACCCGGACGGCCCGTGCGGCGTCGGCAAACTTTCCGCGAGCGAACTCGGCAAGTCCCAACGCGATCTGGCCACGCGGATCGCCGTCGGCCAATACGAGCGCCCGCACGTACTCCTCGCGGGCGTCGTCGTAGTCGCCTCGCTGGAACGACTTGTCGCCGCGACCCAGGGCAATTCCCGCCTGCATGGCCCGCTCGATGTCGGCCGGGTTTGTCGATCGCGATCTCGCGGGCGGAGCGCGATCGTCTTCTTCGGTAATCGCGTCGTTATCCCGGGGCTCGACGGCCACATCGGATACACGCCAGGCCGGGGCGTCCGTGCCGTAGTAATCGATGTAGTACGAAGACGGCAATGTCACGGAATACCCATACGACGGCGCGTAACCGTAATCGCGGAAAGACCCGAAACGATACGATTTGGGGAACACGTGCGTGCGATAGACGCGCGAGGCGTCATAACAGCTCCCGCCATAACCATAACTCGAACCGAAACGGACCCCGCCGGAAACCCGGCTCCCGCCCCGAATGAACGAGCCGGACAAACGGACCCCGCCGTGCCCGAAACCGCCGCGCACGAACCCCCCTGATCTCACGCCGGAATGGTGACCGACCCCGAAGCCGGCGTGCCCGAAGCCGGCGTGCCCGATCCCGCGCGAGCCGCGAAATCCCGATGAGCAGCGATTCCCTCGATGATACCCGCCCGCGTCCGCGACGGTGCCGAGGGATGCGACGGCGATCGCCGCCCATGCGACGATCCAGCCTCGATTCGACAGGTCTTTGCCGGCCATGATGATCTAGCCTCCGATTCGCATCTTGGTTCGAGTCAACGGCGACTCTACTATTGTAACTCGACACCAACCGACGGGGGCGGATAATCCCGATTTGGGCCGCCCACCGCCGGTTTTTTCGAGGCCGGCCGGCGTGGCTTGACCACCTTGAGCCGGCCGCCTTAAGCTGCGCCCTGTTGATTTTCAGTCCGCCAGGGGATATTGGCACGTGATCGTAGATTGCCACACCCACATCTGGGAGCGGGACGCACCGCTGGGCCTTGACCGTCTGGAATCCGTTATTGCGGCGGACCCAAAAGACGGCGGCAACGGACGTGAAGCCAGGGCGGATGCGTCGGTCGAGCAACACTTGATCGCCGGAAAGCCGGTCGACCGGAGCTTTGTCCTGGGGTTCAAGAGCCGGTTTCTCGGCACCGAAATCCCCGCCGAACTGATCGTCAAGTCCGTTCGTGCCAATCCGGACAGGTTGATCGGCTTCGCGGGCATCGATCCGACCGACCTTCAGGAAGCCCTCGACGACTTGATGCAGGCACACGCCGAGGTCGGCATCGAGGGTATCACGGTTTCTCCCGCGGCCCAGGATTTTCACCCCGCCGACAGCCGCGCCATGCAGGTCTTCGCCGAGGCCGCCAAGCTCCAGATGCCGTTGCTGTTGGACCAGGGCGTGCATTTCACCACCGCCAGCAAGATGTCCTTCGCCCCCCCGGTCCTTCTCGACGAGATCGCCAGGGATATTCCCGCACTCAAGATGGTCGTCGCCCACATGGGATATCCTTGGATCGACGAGTGCATTGTGCTGCTTGGGAGGCACTCGAATATCTACGCCGACATCAGCGGGCTCTTGCATCGGCCGTGGCAAGCGTTCAATGCGCTGTTGTCCGCCTATCAATACGGCGTCATGGACAAGCTTCTGTTCGGAAGCGACTTTCCCTATGGCTCGGCTGCAACCGCGATCGAGGCCCTCTTCCGGCTGAATCAACTGGCAACCGGAACGAACCTCCCCACGATCCCGCGGCAATTCCTCGCGGCTATCGTCGAGCGAGACGCCTTGGGCCTTCTGGGAATCGAATCCTCGGTATCGACCACCGCCGAAAAAGACGTGGCCCTGCTCGAAACAAATGAAACCTGAACAACCGATCGGCCCGGGACCGTTTCGCCAACGCCGCCTCGCACGCGTCCTATCGCTCTGCGGCGTGCTGTTGCCGGCGTGTTTGCTCGGTTGCGCGTCGCGCGAGTCGCGTTTTCATGTGGTCGCATTCAAGAACCCGCGACTCGAAGAACGATACGCCCAGGTTTTTCCTGAGGGGGCGTTTGCCTTCGATGCCGGCAATCGTTGCGAAATCGTTTTCGAACGGCATGACGAATCCTTGCCGGCGGACCACGCGGCGTCGTTGCCGGATGCGGAGGATTCCCCCGCACCCTACGAGGCCGCCGGCGAGGAGGCCGTCGGCCAGGAGGCTCTCGGCGAGGAGGCCGTCGAACTGAGACAGTTCGTCTCGATTACGGTCTTGTGGCGC
This sequence comes from Planctomycetota bacterium, assembly GCA_027295245.1. Taxonomy (GTDB): domain Bacteria; phylum Planctomycetota; class Phycisphaerae; order UBA1845; family UTPLA1; genus JAPULF01. Next base: position 3,596 of record JAPULF010000484.1, on the reverse strand, counting down.
CCGAGACCCGGAAAGACGTTCGTAGAACGTACACAAACCAATGCGGTCATCTCCTACTGTCTGTTGCGCGGGGACCATGTGATCAGCTATGAGGGAGGAGGATTTGTCTATTTTTCGATGTCGCGCGACGGGACGTCCATCTCCGGCAGCGTAGAGTCGTCGACCCTCAATCCAACTCGGTCCGCCGGACAACCGGACGACTACTTCGGGCCGTGCCACTTCAGCGGTGATTTCCGCGCCCGGTTGGACAAGCGGCAAGTCGTCTCGGTCTACCGTCGAATGCGACGCATCCTCGGCCCGCCGATCACCTCCGTGAATTCCGAGCCGGTTGCCGGATCCAACCTCGGGCCGTGAAACTGTCTTGAGGGCATTGTGGCGCCGGTTTCTAACCGGCGGAAGACGACTCTCGTGAAAGTTGCGCGGAAAACAGGCGATGGTCAAGAACGACCTCGAATCGATTGACCGACACCCGTCGTTAATATAATCTCTATACTGGCATTACTCGGTTCGGCCGTTCGCGGTATGGGCGTGTTTGTTGGAAACGTCCGCGATCGGCGACCCGAGAGTTGCGTGCCCAGCCAGGAGTGCCCTGCCATGTCGATCGCCGTCCGCTGCCCGAATCAGGAGTGCGGGCATCTCGTGCGCGTGGCGGCGTCTCTCAGGGGGGAGCACATTCAGTGTCCGGCGTGCGGTGCCGGGCTGCGAATACCCGAGGCCGATCGAGAGCCGGCCCTCGACGACACGCCGACCGATCTGAATGCCATTCCGGACGCCCCCGAGACGCCGGCCGAAAAGCGATCGGCCCGACGCGCTGCGCGGCGCGGCGGCGTGGCCACCGGCGACCGCATCGCGGACGGCGCCGCCGCGGTGACCTCGGCCGCGAGTCCCGTTCTGAAACTGGTTGCGACCGTGGTTGTGTTGGCGGGACTCATCGTCCTCGGCACAAAGGTCATCTTCCCGATGCTCTGGTCGGGCAAGCAAATCACCTCCGTGCCGGATTCGGAAAGCACCGCAATCGAGGAGATTGTGAGCGGCTCCGAGCTGCCGTCCGGTTCCGAGCAGCGAACGCTCGAAGACGAGACTCGCGCCAGAATTCTAAAGGCAATCGAGTCCCGCGATTTTGTCGGCGCCCAGAGCCTGCTGAAGGATGCCGAAGGCGATCCTGGACATGCGGCCGACATCGACAACTTACGCAGCATGTTCCGCGCCGCACTCAACGAGAGATTCAAGAGAATATACCAGGAAGTGGACGAGCACATTGCGAACCGGAAGTGGGAGGAGGCGAGGTCGAAGCTTCGCGAAATACAGATTCTCGATGAAACAGAGAGCCACAAGCGTTCTTACAATGATCGGCACAACGGGATTAATTCGGGTGAGGCGAGCGATCTGGTAGATACGTCCAAACAGGCGGCGGCGAAAAAGGACTTCGAGGCCGCCCGCAAACTCGTCGAAGACGCCTTATTTCTCTATCGCACCGATAGCGAGGTGAAAGACTGGTCAAACAAGTTGAGGGAATCAATGGGCAGCGGAATCACCCTCCGAACGGGTGGCGTCGTCGCCGAGGTGTTTTTCGAGGGCGCGCGGGTCGGGGACACGTCTCGAACGATTTGGCAACTGCCGGCCAACAAGCGGATTCGTTTGCGGCTACAGGCGCCCGATTACGTGCCGCGCGAGACGATCATGACCCTGGCGAGATACCGGGCCAAGGAGCATCAGGTCCGTCTCGTTCGCGCCGCCCCCGAGGCCCTGTGGGTCGCGCGGCTGGTTTCGACGGATGCGCTGCGCTGGCTCGCGTGCCGGGCGGTTCCACATGATACGCCGGCCATGCGGAACTACTGTGATGCACTCGCACGCCGATGCACGTCCGTCAAACTCGAACCGAAGAAACGAAAGGTATGGAGAATCAGAATGGGCGGCAAAACCGTCTTTGGACTGGAGTATTCCACCCTCGGAAAAACCGTTCGTTTCGTAGACCTGGAGACCGGCCGGACGACGCGTACCACCACCGACAAAGTCAAGGCAACCGAACTGAGCCTGCAGGACGGCGCACGGAAATGGTTGTCTCATATCGAAGCCGACGCCGAATCTCCGAGCGACCCCTGCAAGGCGTTCATCGAATACGGCCGATACGTCGCGGTCTTCCCGGACAAGATCGACGTCGTGACCAGACGTAGCGGCCCCCGTATCGCCACCCTGGTGCGGGCGATTGCGGAACTCGTTTCGTGCGAGTCGGGCGCAGGCGAACGGCGCGATTCGATGGATATACTGGATCGGCTGAACGCCGAGATCGACGCGTGGGAACGGGCCGGCCTGGACCCCCCCAAGGCCCTTCTGGAACAAAAACGAAACCGGCCGTAAAATCCCGCGGGGTGATCAGTTTGGGACGCCGGCTGACGATTGCGCAGCGACTATGGACGAATTCCGCCAAAACCTGTGGTCTCCGTGGCGCATGGAGTTCATCGAATCGCTAGCCGGTCGAAACGGCCCCGGCTGTTTTATCTGCGACTACCGCGATGATCCTTCAAGCGACGTCCAAAACCGCGTCGTGTGGCGTGCGGACGATTCGCTCGTCATGATGAATCGCTTTCCCTATACCAACGGACACTTGTTGATCGCGCCGGCACGGCACCTGGCCGAGCTGGACGAATTGAACGACGACGAGCTGCGCCGAATATGGTTTCTGACTCGGGACGCAAAGCGCCTGCTGGCCAAGGTGCTGGAACCGCAGGGATTCAACATCGGCCTGAATTTCGGGCGCTGCGCCGGGGCCGGTCTGCCCGGGCACCTGCACATCCATATCGTTCCCCGCTGGAACGGGGACACCAACTTCATGGCGGTACTGGGGGACGTGCGCATGATACCGCAGGCACTGGACGCGCTGTACGATCGTCTGCGCCGGGCCTCGTCCGATTTCGGATCTCCCGCGCCCGACGGCGAGACCGGCCCATGACGCCGGAATCGACCGAGTCCGCCGATCCGGCCCGCTACGCAGTCCGCGACGCCGAGTCCCGCGGCCGCGTTCATCCCGAGCCGGAACGGATCGACCGGCCGTTCGAATTCGACCGGTATCGCACCCTCAGTTGCACCGCATTCAGGCGGCTTCTTAAAAAGACACAAGTATTTGTAAGCGGCGTGTCCGACCACTTTCGAACGCGCTTGACGCACACCCTCGAAGTCGAGTTCCAGGCCCGGTCCCTGGCCCGTTCGCTGCGCCTGAACGAGGCCCTTGCCGGGGCCGTCGCCCTGGCGCACGACCTGGGTCATTCTCCGTTCGGCCATGCCGGGGAGGCCGCCCTCGATCTGTTGATGCGCGAGCACGGCGGCTTCGAGCACAACGTGCAGTCCCTGCGGGTGGTGGATTATCTCGAGCACCCCTATCCCGCCTTTCGAGGCCTGAACCTCTCCTTTGAATTGCGCGAATCTCTCGTGAAGCATCGCACGAGATACGATCGCCCGAATCCGGACGGGCGGTCCAATCCCTTGATCGGGCCGCTCCTCGAAGTCGGACCGGGCGCTCCGTTGGAGGGGCAGGTCGCCAACCTGGCCGATGTGATGGCCTATACCCTCCACGATGTCGAGGACGGCATCGGCGACGG
>JAPULF010000483.1 GCA_027295245.1 Planctomycetota bacterium | reverse complement strand
ATGTCCACCGGCATGATGACCGAGTATGGCCAGTATGATGAGAAGACCAAGACCTACACCTATACCGGCGAGTTTGACAATCCGATGGGCGAGAAGATGAGTTCCAAATCGGTGATCAAGGTTATCAGCAAGGACAAACACATCCTGACGATGCACCACGGCAAGAACGCCGACTCGTTGACCAAGGTGATGGAAATCACCTATGAGCGCAAGTCCGATGGCGAAAAAACATCCTCCGTCATGATGACGCTTGAGGCCGGCTGCGGATCGTGCATCTTCAATATGCCGGCCGTCCGAGGGTGCAAGCTGGCCGTCAAGATCGATGGCAAGCCCTACTTGGTCACGGGTGCCAGCGTCAATGCCCACCAGGCGGGCCTGTGTGGAGCCGCGAAGCAGGCAAAGTGTTCGGGCGAGGTCAAGGATGACATGTTCGTCGCGACGAAATTCCAGTTGGTGGAATGATTGCGGGAAAACTCGTATCCCAAGAAATCTTCTGAGACGGCGGATTCGATGCTGACGTTCTCGAATGCACCGATCTCGGCGGCACGTCGGTGCCGCGCACATGCACGACGAGCCTATCCACCCGCGGTCACTCTGTATTTCTAAACAGGAGAGACGTCCCATCGTGTCGGTTTAGTTGGCGTTCAGTCGTCCCAATCAGCCGATGCGGCGGCACAAAATGTCGAATGGCACGAGCACAAGAGCGGTCACGAGGAGGTACGGCCACAGTTCGAGCCACTCGCGGGCGGCGGTGTCCGCCGTGACGAGCTGAGAGTCGCCGACGGACATGGTCCGGCCGGATGTTCGCCTTCGGATCTGTTCGAGGATGCGATCGTTGATCCCCAGCGTGCGAAACTCGGGCGAGAATGAATAGACGAAACCGTACGGCTTCGCCTTGGCCTCCTCGCCTCCGCCACCGACTTGCCAAACGAATTGTTGATCCTGTCCGAACTTGATTTCGGAGAGCCGGGCCTCAAACAGGCCTGGACCGATGCGCTGCACTTCCAGGCTATTCTTGCGACCGTTCGAATCCACCGCGGCCAACTCGAGCGTGATGTCGGTCACAAAGTTGCCGCCGGCGTCGCGAACGTCCGCCGTAAGCGCAACGCCGGAATCGCGAGGCGAGTGGGAACACTCGATATCGACCTCGTTCGCAAGGTCCTCGCCCGTGACGCTACGAATGACCTGACTCCAGAACTTGGCGAACTCCGGCCATTCGATCCAGTCCTCGGCCCAACGGGGCTTGGTGTCGGACGTGAAAGCAACGGTGCGCCCCAGACCGTAACGCCATTTCGCCAGCAGCGGGTCGCCGGTGTCGGAGGCGAGAATCAGATTCGCCGCCGGTTTCGGAGTCGTCGCCACGTAGCCGGTCAGCAGCGGAAGCTCGTCGGTATCTATGTCCCGAAGGCAGGCGTCGTCGCCGACCACCTGCGGTTCAACCAATCGCTCGACGAGCATGCTCTTGGATGCACGCAGGGCCTCGCGCGTGAAGATCTGAGGGATGCTGTAGAAGTCGGAGGTGAAGTAGGACCGCCCGCCGCCGGCAGTGGCGATGGCCTCCATCAGATTCATGTCGGCGCCTTCGCCGATTCCGACGGACGACAGCGTGATGCCGTCGGCCCCCATGTCCTGAACCAGTTCTTCGTAACCGAATCCCTGCGTCTGGCCGTCTGAAAGCACGATGACGTGTTTTCGCCTGGCATTGGTTTCGAGCAAGCGCGCGTGGGCATCCTGCAACGCGGGATAGAGGAAGGTGCCGCCGCCGGCCTCGAGCCCGGCGATTTGAGACGCGATCGTGCCGCGGTCGGCCGCGGCGGTCAGCTCGAGTATGACGCGCGATTCGCCGTCGAACCCGATGATTCCGATCCGGTCGCGCGGATTGATGGCGTCGGCCGTCGCCAGTGCGGCACGCTTCGCCAATTGAATCTTCACCCCTGACATGCTTCCAGACTTGTCAATCACGAGCATGATGCCGAGCGTTGGCCGGATCATGTCCTTCTGAATGGGCATTCGAACCGGCAGGATCTCTTCGACGGGCGTATTAAAGTAGCCGCCGAGGCCGAAACTCTCGTCGCCGCCCAGCATGACAAAGCCGCCGCCGAATTCCTGCACGTACGCACGTATCATCTGCATCTGCGGAAGCGTCAGACGGTCGGCCGGAACGTTCGACAGGATGAATGCGTCGAAAGAAAGCAACTCCGTCAGGCTTCGCGGGACACCGCTGGCGGGTCGGGCCTCGACCTGCATGCCTTCGAGTTCCAGGGCGCTCTTGAGATAAAGCATTTGATCCTCGTCCCCGTCAATGTAGAGGACGCGGGCCTCGCCCGGCACGGCAACGAGTGATTTCGTCGTGTTGTTATCAACCTGTGTATCCCGTTCGGATCGAATGGTTGCCTCGACGGTGTGGAATCCCTTTTCACGAAAGTGGAGTCCGGTGACGTTGAAGACGTTGCTGCCGGGCTCGAGTTCCACCTCGCGTTGACTGACGACAAAGCCATCCTTGAAGACCTCGAGGTGCGCGGTGGTGTCGATCGTCGCGATCACGCGGATTTCGGCCGAGAAGCCCTGGTTTCTGCGCACGGCCTGGGGGAGACTGATTTCCGAGACCGCGACTTCCGGCGGAAGCGGTCGGTCGAGTACGACCGTGTGTACCGCGGTTGCGGTTTCTTCGGCCGAGCGCCAGGCCCGCAGCCACTGTCCCTGATTGAAATTGCCGTCGGTATAGACATAAACCGTTCGCCGCTCATGGGTCGAGCCGGTGTTGACCGCCAGCCGCAATGCCTTCTCGACATCCGTATAGTCGCCGGCGACCGTGTCGCGAAAGTGTTCGATTCTTGTGAGCCGCTTCTCGAGCGCTTCGAGCGCCGTTTGGCGGTCGGACGAATCGGTCGAGATCAGTTGCGTCCGTTCGGCGTAGAGCGCCGGGAGAGATTCCTGATACTCTATCTGTTCACGATGTTCTTTCGACCAGCCGACCCATTCACTCTCGGCGCGGACCAGCAACGAGGGTTGGCGGCCAAACGCCAGGAGTGAAATCCTGTGGTCGGAGTCACTCTCGAATGCCTGACGTGCCAGCCGGTCGATGTCGTCGAGTGCCGACCTCAGATTGTCGGGCGAAATGCTCTTGGAAACATCCAGGGCGAAGATCAGGTGGTTGTGGGTCGCGGGCTTCAGCCGGGCGGGCCGTGAAATCGCAGCCACCAGACACGTTAGAATCGCCACGCGCAGTGCCAGACCGACGTAGCGGGCCGCGGGCACAAGGTGGGCATAGCTCCGTCGCGCCAGCCACCACAAGTAAACTAGCAGGAGAGGAAAACAGAGCCAGGGCCAAAGCGACTCGAATCGCAAAGCTTACTCCGTCCAACGATGGTGATAGGTCAGCCACTCCAGACCGATTAAGCCGGCAGCGAACATCGCGAAGGCCAGCCACGGAACGGTCCCGAACAATCTGCCCGAAAGAGCCAGCCGTTTCTCGGGCGGCTCGGCGGCCTTGTCCGGAGCAATCCGAGATTCACGTCGATCGTGCAGATTCACCGCGGTATAGGCCGTCTCGTCTCCGATCGTGAAGCGAAACGGCCCGGGTTGTTGGGTCTGCTGAAAGAGAAATGACCCGTCCCGAACGGGGACCGTGCCGTTCCAGACATCGTCATGCCGAAGCCTGGCGACCGCCACCTCGCGTACGCCCGATGGAAGAGGGCGCACGGGCTCAATCACTTCGCCCACGCGATAGAGCGGCCGTATCCATGCACTGCGCTCGGACATCATGTAGGCCACCGCGTTCCGAAGAAACACCGGGAACGCATTGCGGAAGGGCAAGTTGCTCTCCAAGACGTCGAACGCCAGGCACAGGGCCTGCCGATCGGGCTGTTGCCATAGGAAGATCAGGGGAGAGCCGTCCGACGACTCCGCCAGCACGACTTGCCCGGACGCAAGATCCACGTGTATCGCCCTTGCCAGGGTCACGGTGCTGAAATTCAAGTGCCGCGTCAGAGGATGATCGCGTTGCGTGACCCGTAGGTCCGGAGTCTGAAGCGTGCCCAGAGACTTTGCCGGGACGGGGTCCGGCCAGCCGTTAATGAAGACAAACTGACCGGTCGCCGGAAGATCCCGCGGCGGGCCGTTATTGAAGATGATCAGATCGGCTTGCCGCTCGGTGTCCCCCAGTGCGTCGTAATCCTCCATCGTCATGGTCCGGCTGGCGTCGGCGTCGACGAAGGATTCCATCGCGAGCAGGCTCTGTTCGAAGAAGAAGGACGCGTCGGCCGGCGAGACGAGCAGAACGGAGACGCGCTCGATGGGATCGAGAACGGCGTAGGATTCATTGTCCGCCGAAAACGCATCGGGCCGGTCGATCCATGCCCTCAGTACCGCCCCGTCCGGAGCATCCAGGACGACGGTCTTTTCCCAAGTCTCGCCCGCCGGAATCGAAATCGGCTCGACCGCGGTCGTGGACCCGTCAAGTTGAAAGACCACTTGAGATTCGACCGCCGCGGACGAACCGTTGATCACGCTGATAAAGGCGTAGTGGACCGACTGCTCTCGGTGCGGCCGAACCGATAATTGCGTGATTCCCAGATTGTCGTCGGTTTCGCCGATCGGCCAGTACACGACCGTCTTATCCTCCCGTGCAATCTTCGGAACTTCGCCGTCGGAACCGTCCGAAATGATGACGATGCACGGCCGGGGCTTCCCGCTCAGCAACTGCCCCGCCAACTTCCCGGCCTCCGCGAGATCCACCGAGCCGAAATGAGGCGAAATCGACTCGGCCGCCCGCCGGACCGCCTCGCGGTTACGCGTCCAGGCCGTCAGGACGCGGGACTGTCCGCCGGCTTCTATCAGCATCCACTCGTCGCTGACCGGTCGGCGCTCGAGGAGTTCGTCGAGTGCCCGGCGCACCAGTTGAAGCCGCGTCGTGCCTTCGGTCCGATTCTCTACGGATTGCATGCTGGCGGAATTGTCGACGATGACGACAATCGATTGGGGCTTGATGCGCCCGAAGGAGAAAACCGGATTCCCGACGGCCAGAATCAGACAGGTCACGATGACAAGCCAAAGCAACAGGGAAAGCCAACGTTTGAGCCGCTGAAAGAGAGACCGAAACTGCGTCTGGACAATCAATTCACGCCAAAAATCCAACGCCGGAACCGGCTCTCGCCGCCGCTTGATCTTGAGCAGGTAAAGCGCCACAACGGCGGCGCCGGCTGCGGACAACCACAAGGCCCAGGGAGCCAGCAGTGTCATGCCACAAGTCCTCCCCGCTGGAGAACCTGGAGCATGAACTCGTGAAACGGTGTGTCGGTGCGGGCCAGGGCGTACCCGATTGCGTGGCCCATGCTGTAACGCCGGAGATCGGATGAGAATCCGTCAAACGCCCGCTTGTAACGTCGAAGCATCGCGTCGGTGATCGTCAGGTCGTGGAATTCGGATGTCTCGGTGTCGATCAATCGCATTTCGCCGCGAATCGGCGGAGCAAGTTCCCACGGCGAGGCGAATTGGATCACGTAGATTTGATGCCTGAAAAACCGCAGTTGGTCCAGTGCCCGTTGGCAGTCCTTGAGCCCGTAGAAATCCGAGAGGATGACCACAAGGCTCGGCCGCCGCACTCGGGCCACGAATTCCCGCATGGAGGCCCGGAGGTCCGTCTTCCCATCTGCCTTCAGTTCGGTCAGGAAATCCAGCAGGCCGAAGAGTTTTCCTCGACCTCGCAAACGCGATCGCCCGCGCTCCAGATCCGTGGTGAACGGCACCACACCCGCGGAATCCATATTGACCATGCCGATGTATGCCAGGGCGGCGGCGATACGACGGGCGCTGTCGAACTTGCCCGGCTCGCCAAAATCCATGGAGCCGCTGCTGTCGAGCAACACCCACAGATCGAGTTCCTCCTCTTGGCGGAAGAGCTTGATGACCAGTTCGTTGAGGCGGGCATAGACGGACCAATCAACCGTGCGGGGATCGTCGCCGGGGGAGTACTCGCGAAAGTCCTTGAATTCGATGCTGGCCCCCTTCTTCACGCTTGCCCGGCGGGCCTGCTGCCGACCGAAGACCAACCGCCGCGCGATCAGCTCGAGATACTCCAGCTTCTTCAGAAAATCCTTGTCAAACAGGGTCTCGCTCATGCTCGCTCTCCGGCTGCGACTTCCGAGCTACGCGGCGGGCTCGGCGACAACATCCAGGAGGCTCTCGATAACCGAGTCCGTCGAAATCCCCTCGGCCTCAGCCTCGAAATTACGAATGATGCGATGTCGCAGGGCCGGGCGAACGACGTCGCGAATGTCCTGGCAACTTACGTTGAGGCGGTCGGCGAGAAGGGCCCGAACCTTGCCCGCCAGAATCAAGGCCTGGACGCCGCGGGGGCTCGCTCCGAATCGAACAAACTGGCGGCTCTTGTCCGTGGCATACGGGCTGTCGGGGTGCGTCCCCAGAGCCACCCGCGCGGCGTAGCGCTGCACGAATTCCGCGACCAGGACCTGTCGCACCGTCCTTTGCATCTCAATGATTTCTTCGCGGTCGAGTACGGGATTGATTTCGGCCTCCTCATCGCCGGTGGTTCGATCGATGATGCCGAGCAGTTCTTCTTCTCCTTGCGGCTTTATGTCCACCTTGAAAAAGAAGCGATCAACCTGGGCCTCGGGCAGCGGGTAGGTGCCTTCCATCTCGATGGGATTCTGCGTGGCCATGACCCAACACGGCTCGGGTAGCACGTGTGTGGTGCCGCCCACGGTAACGCGGTGTTCCTGCATGGCCTCCAGGAGGGCGGACTGCGTCTTGGGCGTCGCTCGATTGACTTCATCGGCCAGGACCAGGTGGGCGAAAATCGGCCCCTGCTCGAAACGGAACTTTCGGCCGCCGTGCTCATCATCGTAGATGATGTTCGTGCCCGTGATGTCGGCGGGCATGAGATCGGGGGTGAACTGAATTCGACCAAAACTCAGACGGGTCGCTTCGCTGATCGTTTTTACCATCAGCGTCTTGCCCAACCCGGGAACGCCCTCCAGCAGCACGTGGCCGCCCGCGAACATGGCGACGAGTATCTGCTCGATGATCTCGCGGTAGCCGACGATTCGCTTGGCAATCTCCGTACGCAACCGCTCGAACCGTTGCTGAAACTGCTCGATGCTCTCTCGACTGATTTCTTCCGCCATGGTCCCACCTCACGTTCGCGTTCGGCGACGAGCGGCAATGTTTTTTGCGATCGTCGTAGGGTCGTGGTTGCGGACAGCCCGCACGAGCCCCCTGAAAAAAAGTTGGGGTGAAGTCGTTGTGCTCTCACTCCCCCGAATCGGTCTTGTCGCGCGGTCGAATGGACAGGAAGTAGCGCCGCAAATACTCGCGATAAGCGATCGGGACCGTTTCAAGCGAAAGGTCCGCCTCCGCCATGTGAACCATCTCCGAATATATATCTTTGTAGTCCATCATGCTGCGGGCCCGCTCTTTCTCGGAGACGACGGAGTATGTCGTGCTCTCGCCCGCCTGCTCACGCGCGTCGGTCAAATCGGGCAGTCGCTGCTCGCGCTGAGGCGCGATCGCGCCGCCGCGCCATGAGTCCGCGGTGCCCCAGCCGGCCTTCAGCCCGCCTTTTTTGTTGCTGCGCCGAACGAACCCGGACCCGGACCCGCAACCGCGACACTGACCATTCCTGCACGATTTACACTGACTGCATTGTCCGTTCTTGCACGAACTGCACTCCTTGCGCCGATTGAGCCGCCTTCTCAATTCGTCGAGCAGGTTCATCGAGCGGCAGATTCCGTCGCAACGCTTCAAATCCGAAGCGTTTTCGCGAAGCCTCTTTGCAAAACGACTAAGGGCGTCGGACAGCCGGTTCCGATTCATGGAACCGGCCGCATTGGCGCAGTTGCGACAGGCCGCATTCAACTGTTCGTGTTGGGCGAGTTCCATGGCAAGGCGGTCAAAATCGGACGCCGCCGACTCGAAATCCGTCGCCGTCATCCGCCGGGTGTTCTCGCTCAGTTGTTTCGAGAGCGACTCGAGTTGTTCGGCGGCTTTTTGATAGTTCCCCCGCTCGAGCGCCGAGCCGAACTGACTGAGCAACGTGCTGGAACGAATGGACTGGGCAGCCTGACGTAGCGAAAAATTGCGGCCCGAAAGACCCTGTCTGCTTTGCCGCAATTGTTCCTGAAGCTTGGCAATCCGGGCCAGGGCCTCCTTCTTGGCCGGTTGCTCCCGCAAGGCCGAGGCCAGCTTCTTCAACTGATCAACCAGTTCCTTCTCGTCCAAAGTCTTCGGCTCCGGAAGATCGTCGATTTGGCGTTGAAAGTCTCTGTGAATCTCGACCCACTCTTCCGCAGTCACTTCCGGCTCTTCGATCGTCCGGGCTTCGATGGAACGACTCGGTCCGAGCCAGAATAAAACCGCCAGGACCAGAACGGGTATCGGAAACCACTTCAATTCCCGCGGCGCTCGAAATGGCAGCGCCGATTGCACCGGCACGGGCTGCACGGCCGAGAGCGCATCATCCACGATCAGTCGGGCACGCGCTTGCCGTCGATGACCCGAAAGTTGCAATGCGCTGGCGAATCGATCCTGCGACGACGCGGCACGGTCCAGTGCCCGGGCGACCCGGAGCGTTTCCACGCGGCGGATCAGCCCGATGAACGCACCCACGGCGCCGAGTGCGGGAATACACAGGACGGCCACCCAGGATGGGAGGGACATAAGATCCGGAAGCGCGGCGGCGGCCAGCGCCAAAGCAACCGCGGCGACTCCGCCGTAGAACAATCCCTGCCCGCAGCCTTGGACGATGCAAAGGAGCCGCTGTCGCTTTCGAAGCGAGGCCAGAACCTGTTTCATCGATGCGGTCGGTAGTTCGGTGTCACTCATGGATCAACTCCCTTGCCTGGTCGGCCAGTGTGTGGTCCGGGCGGCGCCACAGGGCCTGTCTGAGAAGTCCCACCGCGAATACGGTTTGGCCGCCTTTGTGGGCCGACAGGCCGGCGCGGTAAAGATCGGTGGCGTTGGCATTTTCCATCTTGCCTCGATTCAGCGCGTTATCATACCCTTTCCAGGCCTCCTGGTATCTACCCATTTCATAGAGGAGCTTGGCTTCCCTCCGCCGGGATTCATCGAATGCCGGATCCAGCCGCCTGGCCGCGAGCAACGATTGAAGTGCCTTCTCGGGGTCCGGCCCATAGGGCTTGGACGCATAAATGTTGGTCAACGCTCGGATAGGAGCCGGGTCGTGTGGGCGACGATTCGCCTCGCTGCGCCAGAAGGACTCCACCTCCGACAGCACCCCGCGTGCCGAATCGGGGTCTTCAGCCCCTTTTAGCCACCGGGCTTTTTGTACGGCCAGTCGCGCCCTTTCACGAGGGGAGATCCGGGTCTCCTTGCGGGCCAGTTCCAGATCGAGGATGCGAATGGCATCGCGATAAAGGCCGTGTCGGGCATACGCATCTCGAATCCGATTCAATGTCATATCTTCGGCGCGGACCTTCGCTTGAAACCGTACGCCAAGCGCACGGGCGAGAGACGGAATCGTCGGCAAGTCGGACCTAGTCTGCGAGTAGCCGGCAAGGAATCGCGAGGCCATCGCGGCGTTCTGCCACATCATGTTCATGGGGAAATTGAAGCGCCTGGACAACGACCTGTTGGCACTCGACAAGAGCTCCGGATCGAGGCGGCGCGGGTTTTCAGGTTCGTCGATGCAGCGTTCGATGAGTTCGCCTTCCAGCAGATCGGCATCCGTATCGTTGCCCTGATGACGCAGTGCCATGATTCGGACCAACGAGACTTCGTTTTCGAGAACGAGGCTCCGCTCCCCAACCGCCGCGAGCACCTTCTCTACACGGTCCCAGTCGCCGGCATCAAAGCAGGCCTGCAGATAGTCTTTGAGCCGCTGAGATTGCAGGAGTTCCTCTAATTCGCAAACCCGATCGATCAAGTCGATGATCTCTTGCGGTTGCTTCTTCGCACGATGATAGGCAATCAACAACTCGAGCGTCCGGGAGTTGTCCCAGCCGGGGCCGAGCGATTCGGAAAGTTGTAGCAACTGCGCTTCGACTTCGGGATCCAGCAGTGCGTATTCCCACAGTTGATCGGGCGGACCGACGAACGGTGCGATTCGATCTTCGGCGTCCTCGTCCGGCTGCGGCTTCACGGTAACCCGAAGCGCCGAACGCAGTTTTTGAAGCTCCTGGGCGGCGGATCGTCCGTACATGCGCCAGCGCCAACTGTAGGAGTTGTCCGTGGACGCGACTTGGGGACCGTCATCCGCGCGAACCTGCGTCAATTCGGCATCGGCCGCCTTTCGACCCCAGTTTCGAGCCTCCGCCTGACGGCCCAGCGCGGCATAAGCCTCGCCCGCCAGTCGCCATTCGCTGCGCGGAAGTCGCGTTCCAAGGTCGTTGAATAGATCCACCAGTTGCTCCAGCAAGCGGTAGCGTTTGTATCCGGCCTGCACGGCCTGCCGCCAATCTGTTTCGAACCCCTCTCGATTGCGGTTGACGCCATATCGGGTCGTCCCGTAAGTGCCGAATGGCCCGCCGTAATAGGTATACGCACGGGAGCCCTGACTTCCTTGCAGGGCTTGGGCTTCGGCATAGTCGGCCTGGGACTTCAACAGCGTGACCAACTCTTCCGTCCGTCGCCCGCTCAGTAGCAAGTCCCGCTGCAACTGCTCATAGGCCATCCAGAGTGTCTCATACATCACAGGTTGCCCCTGCGACCCGGAGTCGTTGAGTCCCAGTGCCTGCCCCAGCATCTGGGAGTATTGCATGCTCAGTTGCATCGCCGATGAACTGTCCGCATTTTGCTTTTGCACGCCTTCCAGGAAGGCCCTGACGGTTTCACCGAGGGGGCGGGACTTCGGATTTCGCCAAACCTGTCTTCGACGGGAATCGAGCCAATCTAGGAGTGCCGCGTTTGCCTCCGCAGCCGCCTCAAAGTCGCCCTCCAGGGCCGTGGCAAAAACCAATCCCCGGCGGGCGTTGATGTTGTCCGGTTGCTGTCCGACGAGTTCGAGGAACGCGCTCCTTCCCTCCTTCGCGGAGACTTCGACAATGCCAACCAGGGCCTTGTCTTCCGGCCTGTCGAATTCGATTGCGTCCATTTTCCCGGCCGATTCGGCCCCGCGCACCGAGGCCACCAGCGTCTGATACGCGGGCGACGCCGCATCGAGTTGTTTCGGTGAGTTCCAGATCTGGTCCAGTGTCAAGCGGGCGGCCGCGTTCCATCGTCCCCGAATCTGATACAACCTGCACAGCAGACCCCGGCTGGATTCATCCAGTTCTTGACGAGCGTCTCGAGCCTCCATCAATTCGATCAGGCGGTCATAGTCGCGGGCCGCGGCCAAAACGGTCTGGACACTCTGAAACGAGGCCCCGGTGGTTTCGGTCAGCGAAGAGTCGATCAGGGGCTCGATTGCGGTGACGGCCCCGGCCGCATCGCCCTGCATCAATCGAACAAACGCCTCGTGCAATCGCCATGGGTCGGCCTGCCCGACGTCGTCCTGTTTCAACGCCTCCAAGAGTTCAAGGGCCGCGTCCCAGTCCTCCAGTTGGTAGTGTATGTGCAGGAGTTCCGTCTTGATCGCGAGGTCTTCCGGTCGTGCCTTCCGCCACGCGTTCAACGAATCGCGGGCCTGGCTCCAACGGCGATCGCGAATCTGTAAACTCAGCACCAACTTGGTCAGCCGCGAATCTTCGGGGCGAGCCACGGCCTGCTTGTTCAGATCGGTGAGCATTGAGTCAAGTTCGCCGTTCCGGCGCAGAATGTCGTAGAGCGCGGTGGCGCAGGCAATCTCTCGATAGTCCTCGAACTGTTCATTTCCGCGAGCACCGAAGTAAAAGGAATACCCGTATCCGGCGTTTTGCTGCGCGATGCAGCGGTAGGATCGAATCAGGAGGTCCGCGGCGTCACGATGTCGCCCCACCTCGGCCAAGAGGCCCGCATACTGCGGAATCAAGTCGGCATTTTCGGAGAGAATGACGGCCATCTCGAAGAGTTCGAGCGCTCGATCCTTCGCCCCTTGGCGCCACATGAGGCTCGCGATTTGGGGCATCACCCGTTCGGCACTGCTGTTCTCGGACCTGAACAAGTAGAGTAATTCGGCCTTCTCGAATTGTTCGAGTTTCACATATAGGCCGGCCAAATGGGTCGACGCTTTGTCGAGATCGTAGCCGCCCCTTCCCGGGTAGTACATCGATTGCATGAGCGCGACCGATCTGGCTGAAGAAGCGGCGGCCGGACCCGACATTGGGGCCGTCTTGCTCCCGGCGGCGGCGTCCTTGATGTGCTTTCCGGCCAGGACCAGCTTGAGCCGGTCGCGGCGTTCGGGAATCGAAGTGCGCCGGAGCCGGCGAATGTACTCCCACGCCTCGGTGGCCTCGTTCCATTCGCCCTTTCTTTCGAGCAACCGCGCCCACAGCGTTCGAATCATGGGATCGAACGGCGCCTCGTCCAGCCTGCGGCGCAATACTTTCTCGACCGCGTCCCACTGTCCGGTCAGCGTAGCCAAGGCCAGCCTCTTCTCGACATCCTCGTCCGCCGCGCTTTCGCGCAATCGGGAAACCAGCGTCGAGTCCCGGGCCAATTCCATCGCCCAGTCCCGCAGGCTCTCGTTCGGCGATTGGCGTTGATTTTGAATGTTTTGCCTAGGATTTCTGCGACGGCGGGATGATTGATCCTCGCCGTATTGCTTGAGAAAAACCTCGCGTATGTGCCCCACGGCCGTCTCACCGTCCTGCCGATGAAAAGCGAGTTCGGCCAAGGCCCGATGGGCGGCCATGTGATTCGGGTCGAGTTTGAGAGCCTTCGCGAAGCTCTGCTCGGCCCGGTCGAATGCCCGTTTTTGCATGTAGCGCCGGCCCATGTCGGCGTGACTGGCTGCGGACTTCAAGTTCATCCGCTTGGTCCAGACTTGTTCCGCAAGGTCATGTTGGCCGCGATCCCAGAAAAGATCCCCGAGTCTATTGCGCAACGGCTGGGTATCGACCGGCCGTTCCGGTTGCGAGCTTCCACCGAAGAATCGCGAGAACGCGGAAGACGACTTCGCCTTGACCTTGCGCTCCGAGGCCTTGATGAGAACCTGGTAGGAATCGATCAGTGTTTCGACCGGAGCGTAACCCTCCTGCCAGCGCACCCGCTGTTCCAGAACGTCGCGCTTCAGAGACTTGATCTCGGCGGCCTCGTCGAGCACCTCGAACGCCTCCTCGACCCGTCCGGCTTCGTAATACGTCTGGGCCAGCAGTCGATGATTCTTCCATTGATTAGGGTTCTTTTTGATTTGCTTGCGCATGAATGCGGAAAAGCGATCGAGCAATCCCGTTCTCTTGGCCAAGCCCGCCAGCAGTTGCGTGCTATCCCCGCCCCCGCCAAAGTTGAAGGGATTAGCGGCCTGCCCCTCTCCGATCTCCGTTGCCTTGGCGAGGTCGTCGAAGGCCTTCTCCGGCTCGTCGTCCGCCGCCGCCAGAACGGACCGGAATTGCAGCAGGTTGGGTGACTTGACCTTTTGTTCGGCGAGGGCGTTCTCCACGAGTTCGCGGGCCTCGTCGATGCGGCCGCGCATCATGCAAATTGCGGCGTAGGCGATGCGCGTCTCGTCGATCTTCTCGTCGAGAATCTGCCGATAGGTCTCGAACGCTTTGTCCTCGTCTTTGGTTTTCCAGTAGACGTCGCCCAGCTTGCAGACCATTCGGTTTCGGGCCGACATCAGGGCCATCATGCCCGCGTATTGGGCCGGCATGCCCGGAGGCAGCTTGGGCTTGGGCTGCTGTGCAATCCACGTCTCGGCCAGTTCGATTGCCTTGGGGTATTCGCGGCGTTCAATGGCTCGATCGATCAGCCTCGTGACCAGCGCCTGGTCCGTAACGCCCTTTTCGGTCATCTCGTCGAGAATCGCCTCGGCCAGATCGGCGCGGCCCACCCGACGGTGAAACTGCATCAGCAATCTGGCGGCCTGCGGATCTTCCGGATTGTCTTGATGTCGCCCATCCAGGCGATTTCGGATTTCGTCAACCAGCTCCGGACGAATCACGAACACGGAAACGAATGGATCGAAGTGGTTCTCCTGCCTGTCGAACATGGAGAAAGCGCCCGCCATGCCGGCATATTGCGTGGCCTGCCGGACATTCTTGTCGATGGCTTCGAGGATCTTGTCGGCCGCGCTCGTGAGGTCGCCCTTGAGGACCATGGCCCTTGCCTGGGCGGCGTCGCTCGGGTCGGCCCGATAGCTGCGGCCGGCCTGACTGCGCCCCGCGAGCACGAACTGTTCCACCGCGACATCATGTCGGCCGAAGTAGTGCAGCAACATTCCCACCCGCTGATAACTCGACGGATCCTTGGGATCAACCAGTTCTTTCAGGGTATCGAGGGCCTCCTCCTTCTTGCCCAGCGCGAACAACTCCTCGACCAGGCGATGCCGGATCTTGCGTCGTTTATCCTCGTCTCGGGCCCGCGCAACGTTCGTACGCAATGCCTCGACCAGCTCCTCGGAATTGCCGCGAATAGTGTGGATCTCGACGAGCAGCTCGGGAAGGCCTTTCAGGTGCGGGGCCACCTTCTCCAGCGCTTGGAGGTTTTCCAATGCCTCATCGAGCTTGAGCGAATAGAAGTATGCCTTGGCGAGACGCAGCCGGTTGTTGGCGTTGTCCGGATCCGCGGCCACCGTCGCCTCCAGGCTGGCGAGTGTGTCGATCGAATCCTCCGTCGCGTCGGGAGCGAGTCTCTTTAGATTGTCACGAACCCGCGCCAACGTCGCGACATCGGTTACCCCGCGCCTCAGCATCCGACGATACACCTCCGACGCAACAGCCATCTTGTCGTTTTCTTCCAGCGATTCGGCAAAGGCCAGTTGAATGGGCTCGTCGGTCGGAAGGTGAACGGCCAGGCTGCGCAAGACCGGTAGCAGTTTGGCGATCAATTGCCGCTGACGGACCAGCGAGAGAATCTGGTGAGCCACGTTTTCCCGATCGCCCCTCGCCGCCCCGATGGCCCGTTCCATGGCGTCGGATGCCGCAATGTGCTCGTCCAGGGCCAGGTAGAGCTGGGCGATGCGAAGCCAGGAAGGCCACCGCTCCAACGGATTCGAACGAGAGCCGTACCATCCGTAGGAGCGACCCCATCGCTGTTGCCAACTCCAGATGTTCGCATTGTCTCCGACGAGGATCCGGGGCATGGCGGGCGTCATGTACACTGATCGAAGCATCCAATGCCTTGTCTTGCGGGCCAGACGCTGCTTCGTGTCAACAACCTTCTTCTCCCACTCAATGGCGGCCTCGTACTCCGTCTGTCTTTCCGCCACCTCGCCCAACGTGATCAGCAAACCCAACTCGTCCGGAAAATCCCGGAGGTACTGTTCGTAGGTTGCCTGCGCCGCGGGCCAATCACCGGTTTGATCGAGAACCTCCGCGAGCTTGCACACTTGCGTGAAGTAAGCCACGCTCCGATTCAACGGATCGTCCCCGGACTGACGAAATGTCTCGCTCGCCGATTCGACCCGCTGCCGGTAGCGAGACTCCAGTTCGTCGTACAAGTCGAATTGCTCGGCCACTCGACGCGCCTTGACCGTCTGATCGGTCTCGCGCAGAAAATCGTAGAGTTCGGCAAGTTTGTCCCGTCCCGCGAATGCCTCGACGATTTTGTTGAATGCCGTGTCAATCGCCTCTTCACCGCCAAACCAGCTCGAGCTCATGGAGCCGCTGTAGACGCGCTGCAGCAGCGGATCGGTCATGAGCACCTTGGCCGCGTGCAGCGCCTTTTCGTAAAAGTCATACGCCAGGTCGTTTTGCTCGTGAAGCTGGGCAACCCCCGCGAGCATCGTCCAGCTATCCGCGTCTGCCGGGTTGGACGGGGCCAGCTCCTTCCAGATCCGTCGGGCCTGCTCCATCCGATCGGTTTTCGCGAAGATCGTCGCCGAAGTGAGTTTCGCCCGAAGGTAGCCCATCGTCTGCGCGAATCCGGTGAAGTCGGTCAGCATGCCCTGCCCGAGAGTCCACTTTCTGGCAATATCCCGCAACAAGTCCTCGGACACGCGAACCTGAAACTGGAGGGGCAAGGTTCGAACAAAATCGCGCCGGACGCGCTCGATCATCTGCGATTCCATCCGCTCGCGCTCGCCGGCCAAAAGCTGTATGAGGGCCAGCACCGGCGCTTCCGCCTCCTCAAACCGTTCGGCTCGAACGAGCATGTCGACCAACACGCTGAACGCCACCACGTCGCCGCTTTCGCCCTCGACGGTGTCCTGAAGGAGTTCGATCGCCTGGTCGTTGGAGCCCTGAGACTGGCGTATGACCGCCAGTTCGATGCGTTCATCGCGCGTCAGTTCCTCGACGGGTTTGGGGTTCAGCTCGGTCAATCGCCGATCGCGAAGGGCCGGTTTGCTGGCAATCAATTGATACTGGCGAATCCGCATGAAATCGCGCTGCGAGCACTGACCGAGCCAGACCTGATGTTCGATCGGGAACGTCGCCGTCTCCAATTCCTTCAGAAACGAGAGGGCGCTTTCGGGTTTTCCGAACGTCTCGGCGAATAGCGTCACCGCTGTCTGGCGCAGGATTGCGTTGTCGGGCTGTGCCTTCAGTTGCTCGTCGAGTATCTCTTCGAGTTCCGCCAACAATCCGTTTTCCTGGAAAAACCGCACGCCGCGTTCCAGATTATTGCGTGCCGGCTGGCCGCCAAAGCCGTACCAACTCGATTGCATGCCCATTGCCCAAATCGGCATGCCTCCCATCGATGACCAACGGCTGCTTGAAGACGATTTCTTGCCTTTCTTCTCCGCGACACCGGCGCTGAATAGTCGCCCCGCGATTTCCGCGGCCGTCTCGCGTTCGCCGCGCTCCAGATAGGCGCTCGCCAACTGTTGGATGTTGAAGACATTGTCCGGTTCGAGATCCAGCAGGCGGCGGGCGGCTTTCAGGGATTCGTCGATTCTTCCCGCCGCCTGGAGCGCGCGAAACAGATTGCGATGCAATCCGAAATCGTCCGGCTTCAGGCGAATGCCTTCCCGAAGGACATCGATGGCATCTTCGATCAAGCCGTTGTTGCGCAGCAGCGTGCCGGCGTAGAGTTTGTGATTGATGCGACGCCAAGTGACCTTGGCCTGCTCGATTTGGCCGGCCTCGAAATAGGCCTTGCCCATCTCGCCGTACACGAAATCGCGATCGACGTTCGGCACCCGCAGGATGTCGCGATAGGTCTCCACGGCGTCATCGAATCGGGCAAGGCGGCGAAAGAGTTCACCGCGAACGAGTTGAAGATCGGCGTCCCGCGGGTTGTGCCGCAGAACCAGATCCAGCATCTCCATCGCACGGTTGTATTCGTATTCCCGGATCAGCAGTTGGGCCAGAGTACGCGCAACCAGCGTGTCTTCAGGATCGGTCTCGATCCGTGCCTGCAGTTCTTGAAGCAGTTCGTCGAGTTGCCCCAACTGACCGGCCGTTTCATGCAGCTTGCCCAATGCCTCGATCGCACTGTCGCGATCGGTCCGCTGCAGAGCGGTGGTCTTGAATGCCGCCAGCGCCTCGTCCAATTGGCCGTCCTGGTACAGTGCCTTGGCATACTCCAGGCGAATCTCATGCCGGTTCGGCTGCGACTGCAGGCTTTGTTCGTAATACCCGATGGCCTTTTCCAGCTCGTCCAGTCGCACAAGTTGCTCGGCCACCGATTTGAGCACCGTCGCGTTGTTCGGCGCGGACTGCACCATTTTCTCAAATGTCTCAACCGCGCCCGCCTTGTCGTTGTAGCGAAGCCTGACGTCCGCGATGGCCTGATAGTATTGGCGGCCGCGACTCGGGTGGAGGTCGATCAGCTTGCGATAGGCGTCGACCGCCATGTCCAGATCGCCTGTCGCCTCGAACAGACGGGCCAACTGACGGCGGGCCTCTTCGTGCGAAGGTTCGGACTCGAGGATTCTACTAAGCCACCGGCGGGCATCTCCAAAGTCCCGCTCCGTGTCGGCGGCCTTGGCCAGCAGCAACAGGCTGACGGTGTCGTTCGGGTTTTCCGCGAGTCGGGTCTCTTCCTTCGCCTTCAGCGCATCGAGCTGATTCACGGACGCGCTCATACTGACAAGCACTTCGATCGCCGTAGCCTGCCTCCGCGGGTTCCGGACCAGTGCCAGCGACTCTCGCCTCACGATGAGCGCCTCGTCGACCCGGCCGAGTTGGACGAGAAGGTCCGCCCGATTCAATCGGTAGCGCACCTCGCCGGCATCCAGTTCGCACGCCCGCGTGATTGCCTGTAAGGCCTCGTCGATGAGCCCCAGATTCATCAGCGAATCGCAAAGGGTGGCGTGGATCGAGGTGTCATCCGGATTCGCCCCCGCCATGCGATGAAGCGCGTCCAGGGCCTTGTCCTTTTTTCCGCGATAAAACCACAGACGGCTGAGCGCGGTATAACTTTCCGCCCTCTCCGGGCGAAGCGTGATGGACCGCTCATAGCATTCCACGGCGTCGTCGTAAAGCTCGTACGGTTCGAAGAGACCGCCAAGCCTCCTGGCAAGTGTCGCATCCGTCACTTCGCTGTTGAGGACGTGTTTCCATTGGTTGCGGGCCGCCTCCAGTTGTTCGTTGTCGGCGAGAAATCGGCCGTAATCGATATAGAGTTCCGCGTCCTCCGGATGCCGGGTGATGATGCGTTCGTATTCGGCCGCCACGCCCTCTGCATCCCCGATCCGTTCCAGGAGCCGAATTCGCCTTTCGCTCAGGTCTTTGTTCTTGGGGAAGAGCTGAACCGCCTCGGCCATCGCCTCCTTGGCCGCCGCCTTGTCGCCGGTCGCCTCCAGAACATCGGCCAGCAGTCCCCGCATGGCAGTCTGCTCGGGCGTGCGCTCGATCTGTTCTCGGCAATACTCGACCAGGTCCGACAGCCGCCCCGACGCCCGGTACAGCGTCACGATTCGTTCGTGCAGTTCGCGCTGCAGCCAGTGCCCGCCGGAGAGCAGATTTGTGGCTTCGACATAGACCGAGATAGCGTCCTGCCGGCGCTCGAGCCGCTCCAGTGACTTGCCGAGTTGACGCAACACCTCGCATCGCACGTCGGTTCGATCCTTGACCAGTTCGAGGATTCCGTGATACCGCTCAATCGCCTGCTCGTGCAGGTCTCGTCGGCCCAATGCGTCTGCGATTCGCTTCTGATGAAGATAGTTGTCCGGAAAGTCCTCGGCCAGCGCGATCAAAACGTCCGCGGCCGCGCTGCTTTCTTTCGATCGAATGTGAAGGTCCGCGAGCGCCTCCGTCAGTTTGAATCGTGCGGAGACCGTCTTGGCCTGATCGAGGGCCTGCCGCAGCATCGATCGGGCGGCGTCCATCCGATCGTTCCGTTGATACACCTCCGACTTGAACACCAGCAATTTGGACAATTCGCCCGGGGACGGATCCGTCAATTCGACGCCGTCTACCAATTCGGCGGATTTCTTGAATTGACCGACCCGCAGGTACAGGCGCGCCAGGACGATCCCGTGGGACTCGTCGTTCGGCAGGGCCTTCACCTTCTCTTCGTATTCCTGAACCAGATCCTGCAAGCGCCCCTGCTCCGCGAAGTGCTTGACCAGACCCGCGAACGCGGGTTTATGAAACGGACGACGGTGCAACAACTGTTGAAACCGCGCCAGAGACTCCTCCGATCTCAGCGCCCCGGGTTCCTCCGTATTTGCGGCCGCGTTGCCCGACGACTGCGCCTCGGCATTTGATTCCATGGTCTCGTTGTCTGACGGACCTTCGCCACGGCTTCCCGGTTTCGAGTTCGCATCGGTCGCCACCGCCATCGCGGCATACATCAACACGATTCCGGTAATGTTCGCGAGTACCACGAGATTTGCGCGCATAGAGCCGCTCCCGGCGACCGGCCGTGGCGTGACGTGACCGACGGCTTGTCGCTCAGTGTTGTGAAGCGTGGCCGACCGACGAGGGAGGCAGGGTCTTGGGTCGAAGCCGTTCGGCTCTAGCGACACACCCCGTCCTTCCCTGACCATGGTTGACCCGCCTTATGAATTATGGGTGCCACCTGGATCTCGAGAGCTTTCCGCTCGTGACGGGAATGAGCCTGCACCCCCGCCGCAGAACCGAGTCTGGAATGGGCTCATCATCATGTTATAAGTCCGTGTGGCGCCGCGGGCGCAACGCATTTCCTGGAAAAAAGACGATTTTGTCGTGGCATCGACAAGAACAAGACAGAGTCGTTTTGCCCGTTCTCAGCGGGGTCCGTTGGGCGAGCTACACTCCGTAAGTGCCTGTTTTCAAAAGCATTAGAGGCGCTTTTCGGCTGGCGGAATCGGACTGGAATTCACTCCAACCGTGTGACCGAATCTGACGTCGACGCCCCGGGCGGACAACGGGGTGGCGCACAGCCAAGGCACTAAAGATTGGGTATTACAAGAGTTACGGTGCTTGCATGCCGTCGTTTCCGACACCACCGCCTCCCATCGAATCTGCGATCGA